>JAFZOE010000315.1 GCA_017552845.1 Clostridia bacterium | reverse complement strand
TATACCTCAAGACCTGACTTTTCATCATATAGCAGGCAATGAAACAATTCGGTCTGTATTAAAGAAAGGATGTGGTCCCAATGTTCTCTAAAAATCACATCGGGTTCACAGTCGCAGCTTCATCAAAGAAATAACGGCATTCTGGAGCCGTAACACAAATCATGTAGATTACTTTGAAGCGATACGGCTGTGAATCCGATAAACTTAAAATTGAATAATCATCCTCCGTATTTGCGGAGGATTTTTTTATTTTCCCTTGATTTTTTATTTATATCTTGTATAATAAAATAAATATTGTTATTGGAGATAATTTATGAAAGAATACTCCGTTTCTCTTAAAAGGATGGTGAAGGATTTATCTTTTGAAGTGCTCTTCGCGCCGAGAGATACATCCGAAATCCTTATCACAACTCAGGATGTCAACAGGCCCGGTCTGATGCTCGCTGGATATGAAGAATATTTTGATCCGCGCCGCGTTCAGTTCATGGGACTCGCTGAGATGGAATATGCCAAGAGCAAGGGCGAGGAGGGGGCGCACGCCTGCTTTGAAAGATTCCTTGCCAGGAAACCGGCTCTCGTCATCGTTTCCCGCGGAATTGAACCGAGCGAGGACTTTATCGAGCTTGCCAAGAAATATGAGGTCCCGATAGTTTCAACTTCGGATTCAACTTCCGGCTGTATGTCAACGACGATCTCTTATCTCGGAGTTGAGCTCTCGCCCAGAATTACCAGGCACGGTGTTCTTGTTGAAGTTTACGGCGAAGGCGTTCTGCTTCTAGGCGACAGCGGAGTTGGTAAGAGCGAGACAGCTCTTGAACTCGTCAACCGCGGCCACCGCCTGATTGCAGACGATGCAGTTGAAATCAGAAAGGTTTCTAATAATACTCTCGTCGGCTCGGCTCCCGACAACATCCGCCATTTTATCGAGCTCAGAGGCGTTGGAGTGCTGAATGTCAGAAGGCTTTTCGGCGTCGGCGCAGTCAAGCTCACTGAGAAAATCGATATGGTTATTCAGCTTGAGGTCTGGGACAGCGAAAAGGTTTATGACCGCCTCGGTATAGAGGATGAGTTCATTAATATTCTCGATGTCGATATTCCGGTAACGACAGTTCCTGTCAAACCCGGCCGAAACCTTGCGATTATCATTGAAGCAGCGGCAAAGAATAACAGAGAAAAGAAAATGGGTTATAATGCTACACGCGAGCTTCTCAATAAACTCGGAATGACTGATGATGTCACTCCCGACGAACACGAGCTCGCATACTGGCATGATTTTTAATTCAGGAGGAAATAAAATGTATAGAATAGGCGTTGATCTCGGCGGAACAAACATTGCGGTCGGAGTAATTTCCGAAGATCTTAAAATTATCGGCAGGGGAGTTATGAAGACAAACTGCCCCAGACCTGCCGATGAGATATTTGACGATATAGCAAAAGCGGTCGAAATGGTTATCGCCGATGCAGGCATTTCCAAGGATGAAGTATCATCAGTCGGTGTCGGAACTCCCGGCACAGTCAATAAATCAAACGGCTATATCGAATTTGCAAATAATCTTGCTTTCAAGCAGGTGCCTGCAAAGGATATGCTCGAGCAGAGACTCGGCATAACCTGCTATATTGACAATGACGCTAACTGCGCCGCTCTCGGTGAGGCGGTTGCCGGTGTCGGCAAGGGTTCTAAGAATTTTGTTGCCATAACTCTCGGAACAGGTGTCGGCTCAGGTATTATTATTGACGGCAAGATCATCAACGGCGCAAACTTTGCCGCCGGCGAAATGGGCCATATGGTTATAGCTGTTGACGGCGAGCAGTGCAACTGCGGCAGAAGAGGCTGCTGGGAACAGTATGCTTCGGCAACTGCGCTTATCCGCCAGACCAAGGATGCCATGAAACATCATCAGGACAGCATAATGTGGAATATAGTTGAGGATAATATTGAGAATACCAACGGCCGCACCGCTTTTGACGCGATGCGTCAGGGCGACGCCGCCGCAAAGCAGGTCGTTGACAGATACGTTTATTATGTTGCAGTCGGTCTTGTAAATATTATCAATGCGCTTCAGCCTGAATTCATCTGCCTCGGCGGCGGAATCGCTAATGAAAAAGAGACTCTTCTCGCTCCTGTCAGACAGCACGTATTCAGAGAGAGATACAGCCATTATTCTAATATCCAGACTGAAATTGTATCGGCAGAGCTCGGCAATGATGCCGGTATTTTCGGCGCGGCGCTTCTTGATTGCTGATGATGAAATTATTATCCCAATTCTGCACCGAAAACGGAATAAGCTGTATTGAGAATGCACCGATTTCAGAATACCTGACATTCAGAGTCGGCGGACCGTGCAAAGCTATGGTTTTTCCCGATACCGTAGATAAAATCAGAATTATTGTTGAATTTTTAAGAAATAATAATTTGAAGTATTTTGTCATCGGCAGGGGCAGCAATCTTATTGCTCCCGACTCGGGATATGACGGTGTTATTATTAACACTTGCAATCTTGAAAGCATTTCGATTGATGATAATATTCTCACCTGCGCCGCGGGCACACCGCTTATCAAAGCCTGCAGATTTGCGCTTGAGAATTCTCTCTCCGGGTTTGAGTGTTTATACGGAATTCCCGGAACTGTCGGCGGCGCCGTATATATGAATGCTGGCGCTTACGGCGGCGAAATCAAAGATACGATTATCTCTGCTTCTCATATAGACGAAAACGGTGATATAGTTACAATTCCTTCGGATAAGCTTGATTTATCCTATCGCCATAGTATTTATTCGGATAAAGATTATTTAATTGTTTCCGCTTCTTTTAAGCTTGTTAAAGGCGATAGAGACGAAATTAAAGACAAAATGGAAACGTTGATGGGAAAGCGCAGGGACAAACAGCCTCTTGAATTCCCCAGCGCGGGCAGCACTTTCAAACGCCCGACAGGATATTTTGCCGGAGCGCTGATAGAAGAAAACGGCCTTAAGGGATATACAGTCGGAGGAGCGCAGGTCAGTGAAAAACACGCGGGTTTCGTTATCAATAAAGGCGGCGCAACCTGCGATGATATACTTAAAGTTATTGAGCACTGCAGAGAAACAGTTTTCAAATCAACAGGAGTTTCTCTTGAAACAGAGGTCAGAATGATAAAATAAGGTGGAATTATGTCTTTTTCTTCGGATATAAAGAGAGAACTTTGTTCTCTTGAGAATATTCAGCCTTGCTGTTATCATGCACAAGTCTATGGGCTTGTGCTTTTTGCGCATTTCAATATATTCAATTTATCAATAACAACCGAGAATAAAGACGTTTTCGATTTATATCTGAAATCATTGACTGAATATGTTGGATTCAAACCGGTTACCGATACAAGCAGAATCAAAAAGCTCACAGCTGAAATCACCGACGATTCGAAGAAGGAGAAATGCTTTGACAAATTCGGCCATTCAATCAATGAAACGAGCCTGAGAATAAACTATGCGAATATTCAGAATGAATGCTGTGTAGCATCTTTCTTAAGAGGAGTTTTTCTTTCCTGCGGATTTGTTTCAGATCCAAACAGAAACTATCATCTCGAATTTGTCGTTCCGTATAAAAGACTCTGTAATGATCTGATAAAAATTATCAACGAGCTCGATCTTGAGCCTAAATACGTTATGAGAAAAGGAAATCATATTGTATATTTCAAGGACAGCGAAAGCATCGAGGATTTCCTTGCATATATCGGCGCACAAAATGCTTCGCTCTATATCATGAGCGTCAAGATTGAAAAGGATATCAAGAATAAAGTCAACCGAAAGCTTAATTTTGAATATCACAATATGGATAAAACTCTCTCCGCCTCGCGCAGGCAGGTTGAAGCCATTAAATATATCAAATCAACCGCCGGTCTTGCGATATTAC
>JAFZOE010000314.1 GCA_017552845.1 Clostridia bacterium | reverse complement strand
AATTCCTGTAAAATCCAGTTGATACAGCCGGTGACGGGCATTGCGGTAAGTTTTATGAATTTCAGCTTCTTTGAGCAGAGCGACTGTGCTTTGCTTTTAAGCATTTCAATATACACCGCGTTGTCGAGTTTCACATTGATTGAACCTGAGAGGACAACTTCAATCTCATCGCCGTCAAATTCGAGCTGATTCGCGAGGGCGGAAATTTCCTGCGCTCCCCTCTTTGCCATCACGGCGCAGTAATCGAGCGCGGGGCCGTCGCCTTGCTTTGCCGCCTCAAAGAAGAAGCCGACAAAATCTCTGATATACTCCGCTTCGCCGTTTTCCATTTTTTCAACGAGAGCGAGAAGGTCTTCTCTTTTATCAATATTGTATTTATCCCGGACTAATTGGGTTATGAGAGTTTTTTCCGCATTCAGGAAAAGCTCATCATAGACGAGTTCAAATGCCTTGACTGCGATATTCACGCCGCCCGAGACATCACCGGTAAAATCGCCGAGCCCCATCAGCTGAAGCATATTGCCACTTGAATCAACCGCGTTGCAGCAGACGCCTGTGCCGCAGTTGTAACCGATTGCCGCTCCCGTTTCGGAACCAGCCTTGACAACTATGAAGCCGTCATTGAATATTTCAAAATTCTCAAGCCCTTTTTCTTTGAGAAGGGCGCACATCTTATCATGCTGATAAGGATGATCGATTCCGGCAAGGCCCATGAGCGTGAACGAGATATCATTAAGCCCGATTCCCGCTTTACCGCACAGAGCGTTTATGCCTTCGATTATGTAATCGCTCGCTTCGTCAAACGCACCGTCAAGGTTTTCGTGGTTGCTGCCCTTGCCCTCGACGCTCGCGAGCATTTTTTTATTCTCATCAAAGAGTGCGTAGGCGGTTTTGGTGCCGCCGCCGTCAACACCTATATAGTATTTCATTCTTTCTCTCCCTCAAAGAATTCGTTACAGACCTCGTCGAGGCAGAAGATTCCCCGCCTCGGTGGCTCTCTGTCAATCCACATACCGTTTGTGAAATCCGGGAACGGAACGGGAGCGGAGCCGATGGCAATACTCTGCTCGGAGAGGGTTGTAACCGCCATCCAGGTTGCGGTATCATAAACATCTATAGGCGGTCTCTCGCCAAGCTTAACGCTCTCGACAAATGCGGAGATTACAAGATAATCCATTCCGCCGTGTCCGCCTGTATGAATACCCTCCTCGGAATACTTCTTCCAGAGCGGATGCTCATATTTCTCAAGGTAGCCGTCGCCCCTGAAATGCTGGAATTCATGGCGCCAGTCGCCCTCCTTTATCGGAGTTACGCCGTCAAGATAAATACCGTCGCCGTCCTCCTGATATATGCCCTTCGTTCCCTGAACCACATAATTTCTCGAATACGGTCTCGGGAGTGAACAGTCGTGAGTGAGAGTGACGGTCTCGCCGTTGGCGCATTTAATCAGAGTGGTGACTATATCACCCTCATTGAAAGCGTAATCTGCGATGTCGTAGTCCTCGCCTTTATTCTTCTTTATCCATTCATTGAGGCCTCTTGATTTTGATGCCATTGAGACGAGCGAAACAAATCTGTTGCCTCTGTTTATTGAAAGAACCTTTGAAATCGGCCCGAGCTGATGAGTCGGATACAGTTCGCCGTTTCTCTTCTGGAAATTGAAGAGCCTGCCGTGTCTGTTTTCCCTGCCGAGCGAAATCTCATCGCGCAGGTCGTGGCGGTATCCGCCTTCAAGATGGACTATCTCGCCGAATATACCCTGCCTGACCATATTATAGACAGCCATTTCAACTCTGTCGTAGCAACAGTTTTCGAGGAGCATACACATTTTGCCCGTCTCCTCGCTCGCGCGCACCATCTGCCAGCATTCCTCTATACTCGCCGCGCCGCCGACTTCAATTGCGACGTGCTTGCCCGCGCGCATTGAGTCAATTGCAATTCTGCCGTGGGTTATCCATGTAGTGCAGCACATTATTGCGTCAAGATCAGCGCGCTCTATAAGGTTCCTGTAATCAAGATATACATCGGGAGTGTTTCCCGCTTTTTTCTCGACTATTTCTCTGCCGCGGTTCGCCCTGTCTTCATATTTATCGCAGACCGCCGGCACAACAACGCCCTCACAGTTGAGAAGCTCTCCGAGCTGGCCCTGACCTCTGCCGCCGAGGCCTATGAAGCCGATTCTGACTGTATCTTTCATAAGTAAAACCCCGCCTTACTTGAAATATCTTCTGAAATGCTTGCGCCACTTGAGATTGTAAATATAAACAAGCTTGGATAGCGCTATATCATAGATTACAAAAGCGACTGTGCCCATAGCGAGCAGAATCGGAATTGCCCACCTGCCCCAGGTTTCAGTTTCGTCAATCGTGACTCCCATGAATTTGATCATCAGATAATAGGAGACCACCATTGTCAGCAGGAACGATAGAATCTTCAAGACCCACTCGAGCACGCGCGGACACTTGCTCTCAATCAGCGCTTTGATTATCGGATAATAGCCGAAAAACGCGAGATACATCACGGCGACCTCTTTATCGGGAACAAGGAAAATGCCGAGAATCGCTACGGTGACATATATGCCGAAGGCCCATCTTTTATTTATTTCCATCACAGCGAAGACCATCATCGCGCCTGCCACGGCTGGCAGGGCATAAGTCAGGAAAGGAACAACCGCGACCGAAATCATCAAAACAAGCGAAAGGGCCGCGACTATACCGCCGATGGCGCATTTTGAACTCTGTTTCATCCTGTCACCTCAGCAGCCGGGGATGCAGTCCCCACCCATGCACTCACAGCAGCTGTCGAGGCAGAGAAGGCCCATACACATACTGCAGACCGAATCATCACAGCCCGAGCCGCTGCAGCCCGAATTCGACGACCTGGTTCTTTGCGTTTTATAGCCGCCGTTCTGCTGAGAGACAACATTTTCATAAGCCTGCCTGTATTTGCTGTTGCCGGGATCCATTCCGTGAGCTGCGGCAAACATATTAGCTGCCTGATCGAGCCAGCCCTTCATTTGAAAGACCGTGCCCTTCAGATAATACCATTCCGCGTCGCGGGATGATTCGGGAATACCGTCAAGCAGAATCTGAGCATCCTCAAGGCGGCGAGCGTTGATTTTGGTTATAATATCGTCATAGGAATTCACAGCTTTATATCCATAGGAATATGATGAAGAAGAGGTTGAACTCTGACTATGGCCGGAAGAGCCGGCATTGAGGATAACGCTGTCATAAGCCTCGTTGAGCTCGTCGAGTTTGCTCAGCTGATTCTTTTCGCTGTAAATACGCGCTTTTTCGCGGTAAGCGGCGTTAATCTGCTCTCTCGTCGCATTCTGCGGAACGCCGAGCACATCATAAGGATTATTCACGTTATCACCTCATTTCACGGTAAAAGTTTTATTGTCACACCCGGGCGGATTTCTGTATTTTTCAATTACAGCCGTTCCGGATTTATCGAGCCCCGAAAACAGAACGTT
>JAFZOE010000313.1 GCA_017552845.1 Clostridia bacterium | reverse complement strand
TTCAGTATTCTACGGTGCCATGCACGGCGAGGATATATGGATGAAGAAGAGCATTGATCCGAAAGACTGGGCAGATGAATTCCTGTATCAGTTCTGCACTCTGCAGCTACCTTATTTCTATCTCAACAGGCACAAGCGTCTGGAGCTTATCACAGAGGACGAAGGATATATCGTGAAATTCTCAGAGGGTATTATCAGCAACGGCATAAAATCCGAAATTTCAAAGGATGGCGTTATTCTCAAATCGGGCGATGATGTGCTTTTGCCGCTTGATAAGGAGAATACGGTATTTATCGCATACTCAAAAGGGGGAAGAAGCGGGGAGTGGAATATTCCCGACGCCGCTTTTGAAAAAGCGGAGATATCCAGAATCACCGCAGACGGCAATGTTTCCGCAGGTGAGGCGGTTATTTCAAACGGAAGAATCAATCTTGAAATCAAACCCGGCCAGGCTTATGTTATAAAGAAGATTTGGTAAGCATAAAATTCGACTCAGCGTATCATTTTCAGCTTATAATCTGTGCTTTTTGCAATTATACTCGAGTATTATTTTTGATTTAAGTAGAAATTTTTGGAGATTTTTTGTGGAAACTATACAAAAATTATATTCCCGAATTGAAATATTTTATGAAATCGAAAATTTTTTCTTAAAAAAGTATTGATTTTTATCCGGCTCCATATTATTATATAGATGTAAAAGTGCACCCGTGCGCTGATTTTGCGCTACCCGCACATATTTTGTTATAGGTTGGTGGATTTGTGTTTACATTTGAAGACTATATCAACAAAGCGTTCAGCAAGGGCGCGTCAGACGTTCACATTTGCGCAGGTTACTTCCCCTCAATGAGAGTTGACTCTCATGTTATACCCATCACCGAGGAGAGTCTCTATCCCGATGAGTGCGAAAAGCTTGCTTTCGGTATAATGAACAACCGTCAGAAAGACGTATTCGAGAAAAACGGCGAGGTCGACTTCGCTTATGAGAAACCCGGTATCCCGAGACTTCGTATCAACGTATATCAGCAGGCCGGTTCCGTTGCTCTCGCAGCCCGTCTTCTGAATGACCATATTCCTCATATCCAGGATCTCGGTCTTCCCGAGCAGATTCTTCAGATGCGCGATAAGCGCCGCGGTCTTGTCCTTGTTACCGGTATCACCGGTTCGGGCAAATCGACCACCCTCGCTTCGCTCATCCAGTCGATGAATGAAAGATACGATCATCATATCATTACCATAGAGGAACCCATCGAGTATATATACCCCAGAGGTAAATCGATTATCAACCAGCGTGAAATCGGCTCCGACTCTTTGAATTTCGGTAATGCGCTTCGTGCCGCCCTCCGTCAGGACCCGGACGTCATTCTCGTCGGTGAAATGCGTGACCTCGAGACCATCACCACCGCCATCAGCGCCGCTGAAACCGGCCACTTGGTTCTCTCGACCCTTCATACCGTTTCCGCAGCAGGTGCGGTTGACCGTATTATCGACGTTTTCCCCGAGCATCAGCAGCAGCAGATTCGTTCACAGCTCGCCGATGTTCTCGAGTGCGTTCTTTCCCAGCAGCTTATTCCGCGTATCAACGGAGGCCGTGCAGTTGCGACTGAGCTCATGATTGCAAACTCGGCTATCCGTAACCATATCCGTGAAGGCAAGACCTTCCAGATTCCCAATACCATGGCTACCTGCAAGAAGCAGGGTATGCATATGATGGACGACTCCATCTATGATCTCTATGTAAGAGGTAAGATTTCCGGCGACTACGCGCTTTCATACGCAGTTGACCGCGAAGAGATGTCAAAGAAGATTTACTGATAATTGTATATATTAATTACCATTAAATTCGAGGTGGTTTAATGCCCAATTATAATTATGTAGGCCTCAATAACGATACCGGTAAGCAGGTTAAAGGTACTATTGCGGCAGACAGCGAAGCCGAAGCTCTTGATAAAATCAAAGCCAAAGGCCTGACTCCGATGGAGGTTAACGAGGCTACCGCAATGACCAAATCTGTTTCAATCGGATTCGGTACCGCGAAGCCCAAACCCCGTGATATGTCGGTCTTCTGCCGCCAGATGGTTTCGGTTCTTTCAGCCGGTGTTTCGATGAGTAAAGCTCTTGAGATGCTCGGCGAGCAGACTGAGAATAAAACCTTGAAGCTTGCAATTCAGGGCTGTCAGCAAAAGATTGAAGCCGGTTCCTCTATGCATGAGGCTATGGAAGATTATTCCTGTATGAAAGGCATTTTTGCAACGATGGTTGCCGCCGGTGAAGAATCGGGTTCTCTTGAAGTTTCATTTACCAGAATGGCGGAGAAATTTGAGAAGGATGCCAAGCTTAAAGCTCTCGTTAAGAAATCCACAATGTATCCTATGGTTCTCGGCATTGTTCTTGTTGTCGTTGTTGTTGTAATGCTTCAGTTTGTTATCCCCAAATTTCAGGATTTCCTTGGATCGTTGGGCGGCGAGCTCCCCGGTATTACAAAAGCAATAGTCGGCGCTTCCGAATTCTTTAAGAGTCATTTCGTTTTGATTGCAGGTGCCGTTGTTGCTCTTGTTGTAGGCGTCAAGATGTTCAAAAAGACCTCTGTCGGAAGACATTTTATTGATAATATAATGCTGAAAGCGCCGCTCTTGGGAACTTTGACCCAAAAGACAGCATGTTCCAATGTTGCGAGAACTCTTGCAACCCTTGTCTCAACCGGTATTTCAATCCTTGACGGCTTGGATATTGTATCGAGTACAATGACTAATATTTTCTATAAAGAAGCACTTGAAAAGTGTAAGTTTGAAGTCGCTCAGGGTACTCCTTTAAGCGATGCTCTTGAAGAAACCAAACTCTTCCCGCCGATGATTACCCAGATGACAAGAATTGGTGAGGAAACCGGTCAGCTCGTTGAGATGTTTGACCGCGCAGCTAATTACTTTGATGAAGAAGTTGAAGCGGCGACCCAGTCCGTTACCGCCGCAATCGAGCCTATGGTTATCGTCGCGATGGCAGGCATAGTCGGCACTATGGTTATTGCTCTGCTTATGCCGATGATGAGCATGTACGACTCGCTCGATTCAATGTAATCCCCCGGCATCATTTTATTCCGGTTATCTCTTCCCAAGTAAAAAGGGGTACTTCGGAAGATAACATATACAGGCCAATAAACCTGAAACTAAATAATGGAGGTTAATCCTATGTTAAAGGCTAAACTTGATTCAGTCCGCAAGAACAAGAAGGGCTTCTCCCTTATCGAGCTCATCATCGTTATCGCTATCATGGTAGCTCTTATCGCAGTTATGGCTCCTGCATTCGTTAAGTATGTTCAGAAGTCAAGAGACGCTGCTCTTGCAACCGCAGCTGAAGATTATGCTACTGCTGCTTCCACTTACCTTGCAGACCCCGAAACCACCGTATTCCCCGATGATAATTCTAAGATTACAATTTCCTGGGATTCTTCAGCAGGCGGCGGCGGCATTAAAATTGAAGCAGATAATGGTTGCTCAAATGTTAAAGACGCAATCGATGCACTTGCTGGCGTTGACTCCGGTAAGAAGCTCGGCAAAACCGAGAAAGTCTTTGAGCTTACATTCATTTCTTCAAATGGAAATTATTCCTGCCAGCTCAGAGATGCAACTACCTAATCTATTAGCTAGTATTTATTTGTTTTGTACCTTTTGAATATAGTTAAAAAAGGGGCTATACTCTTGAGGTTCATATGAACTAAACTAAGATTATTCATTATCAGGCCCCGGTTCCCCTTGCCGGGGCAGATAATGATTAATTTGAATTATGAAGTGATTATCAGTAATGAATACCGCTTATAAAACGTTATTGATTAGTGATAATTGGTTCGGGCAATGCAGTGCCCAGGAGGAAGAGAGTTGTATATATGTTATTATTTGCGATTAGCAGGGCGGTTGATGATTTTTGGTTAATCGTTATTTGCTTATTGCTGATTTCATAGAGGGGTAATACTATGTTCAGATGCTTCAGAAGAAACAAAAAGGCATTCTCTCTGATAGAGCTTATTATTGTAGTTTCAATAATGATAGCTCTTGTTGTTGTAATGGCACCTGCTTATGTCAAATATGTCACGAAATCACATAATGCAGTCGTCGAAGCGGCAGCTGAAAGCGTTCTCGCTTTTGTAAAAGCCGAGATTAGCGACGGAGCTTTTACCGGTTCCGGAGAGATTATTGTCGCAGGCAGACAAGGTGACGGCGAACAATACAGAACCATACATATTGACTGGCAAGACGGAAATACCTTTATGTATAGACCCGAAGGAGCCGAAGTTGAGGGCAATGGTCATGACCTGTTTGTCCAGAATTGCGGTGCTGATACAACTAAAGTAATTAAATCTTTGCTGACTTATAAAATCACAGTCAATGAAACTGTTATAGAAGGCCATCCGCAACTTGTTGAAATTGAGTCAACAATTCCCGGTGAAGGCGGCTGAGAATATTTTTCTCTTGTCAGTTCAGTAATTAAGGAAATTCTATGCTTAAACAAACAGCCGAAATCATAATGAAAACCGCGCCTGTGCCGGTATATATTTTCGTATTCCTATACGGCATTGTTTTCGGCAGTTTTCTGAATGTCTGTATCTACAGATTGCCGAAAGGCGAGAGTATTGTCAGGGTCAATTCCCATTGTATGACCTGTGGCAAAAAGCTTCACTGGTACGAGCTGATCCCCATATTCAGCTGGCTTTTTCTGCGCGGAAAATGTCACGGATGCAGGTCAAGAATCAGCGCTCAGTATCCGCTCATAGAGGCGGCGACAGGTCTGCTATTTGTGTTCTGTCTTGCCGTAAAAGGGCTCACGATAGATATGCTCCTGTGTCAGGCTCTTATGTGTGCTCTGCTGGTGCTTTCGGTTATCGATGCGCGTACCAAGGAAATCCCCAACGGCATCAATATTTTCATAGCGGTAATAGGCCTTATAAGGGCTGTTATCAATATAATATCCCTCATCAAAAATCACGAAAATGTCCTCGATATTGTTCTCGGTCCGGTGGTTGTATCGGGTGTGCTGATGCTCATCCTGATTATCTCGGGCGGGGGAGCGATAGGCGGCGGAGATGTGAAACTGATGGCTGCGGCAGGCCTGTTTTTAGGCCTCAAAGGCACTGTCCTCGCGCTCATTATCGGGTGTATTGCGGGCAGTATAATCCACATCGCCCTGATGAAAATACGTCATCTTGGCAGACAACTCGCAATGGGTCCCTATCTCTCGCTCGGCATAGCTGTAACGGCTCTTTGGGGCAGTGAAATCACGGCATGGTATCTGCGTCTTCTTACCGGCGCATAATATAAATATATCTAGGGAATTTTCATTCCCTTTTATATATAACTATTTATTTTGATTTAGAAAAATTTGCAGGCGCGGTAATAAGCCGTTACATATATCCCGAAAACCGTTGCCGCGCAGGAATCAAACGCACCAGCTAATCAATTAAGCAATTCCGGTTGCTATTGTATAGAGACAAAAAACTATCAGCAAAGGATGATCGAATTATGGCTGCAAAAACGCTGAACATTGAAGTCGGCAAAAGAGTTGTCAAGATCTGCGTCTCGGAAAAGAAAGGCAAGGGCTACGCTATAAGCGAAAGCTTCACCTTCCCGACTCCCGACGGCTGCGTACTTGACGGTCAGGTTGTCAGTGAGGTTACTCTGGGCGATAAGCTCATGGGCGAGCTCAGCAACCGTGACATCAAAGCGACCGATGTTTACTTCTCAATCGCGTCTTCCAAGATTGCAACCCGTGAGGTTACCATGCCCGCGGTCAAGGATGACCAGATTAAGAGCATCGTCGAGACAAACGCTTCC
>JAFZOE010000312.1 GCA_017552845.1 Clostridia bacterium | reverse complement strand
GAAAAAACTCTTGACAAGCGCAAACAAATTGCATACAATATAATCGAAATCAATTGAAGGGAGAAATAAAATGAACATTTACGATTTTACTGTAAAAAGTATTACAGGCGAAGAGGTCCCGCTGAAGAATTTTGAGGGCAAAGTGCTCCTCGTTGTCAATACCGCTACAGGCTGCGGCTTTACCCCGCAGTATGACGGCCTTCAGGATCTTTATGAGAAATATAATGAAAAGGGTTTCGAGATTCTGGATTTTCCGTGCAACCAGTTCGCGAATCAGGCTCCCGGGACAGAGGGCGAAATCGCGAGCTTCTGCTCGGTCAAATTCGGCGTAACCTTCCCGCAGTTTGCAAAAATCAAGGTAAACGGAGACGGTGAAGAGCCGCTCTATACCTGGCTCAAATCTCAAAAGAGCGGAGTGCTCGGCAGCAAGATCAAGTGGAATTTTACCAAGTTCCTTATTGACAGAAACGGTAACGTGGTTGAAAGATTTGCTCCGACTGTAACTCCCGAAAGAATAGACGGCGAAGTTGCCAAACTTCTCTGATACGGAGGTATTATTATGGAATTTACTTATAAAACCGAAATGGTTTGCGCTCAGTTCATTCACTTCAATCTTGACGGTGACATTGTCACAAACATTTCCTTTGACGGCGGATGCAACGGAAACCTCAAAGCGATTTCAAAGCTCCTTGAAGGGCAGACTGTTGACTATATTGAGGAAAAGCTTCTCGGCAATACTTGCGGCAGAAGACCGACCTCATGCGCCGACCAGCTCGCCAAAGCGGTCCGGGAAGCATATAATTCCCAGAAGAAGGCTTGATTTATGGGAAAGTATGATGCGCTGAAGCTCGAGAATCAGCTCTGTTTTCCGCTGTATGCGGCAGGCAAGGAGATAGTAAAAAAATATGTCCCCGTGCTTGATAAACTCGGGCTGACATATACTCAGTATATTGCCATGATGGTGCTCTGGCAGGGCGACGGAATATCCGTTAAAGAGCTCGGTTCGAAGCTGTTTCTTGATTCAGGAACACTGACTCCTCTTCTCAAAAGTATGGAGAAAAAGGGTTTTGTTAAGAGACAGAGAAGCGAAGCGGATGAGCGCGTGGTCTCGATTTATCTTACGGAAGAGGGCAGAGAACTGCGCGAAAAGGCGCTGTGTGTCCCCGAGGCAGTTGGCAAATGCGTAAAGCTTTCGCCCGATGAGGCAATGCAGCTCTATACTCTTCTTTATAAACTTCTCGGAAATCTTTCCGAATAAGAGGTGTTTTCAATGTCCGATAATTCCAAAACTGTTCCCACCGGCTCTGAGCTTCTCAGAAGAGAAGAAAACAGACAGTCAGTAATCGTCAAAACAAGTGTAATAGGCATAGTCACAAATATTTTTCTTGCCGCATTCAAGGCGGGAGTCGGCATTATCTCAAAATCAATCGCTGTCACTCTTGATGCGGTCAATAACCTTACCGATGCGATTTCGAGTATCATAACTATCGCAGGCGCAAAGCTCTCGGGAAAGCGACCGGATAAGAAGCATCCGCTCGGTCACGGCAGAGCCGAGTATCTGAGCTCAATGATAATTGCCGCCATTATTCTTTATGCAGGTATCACCGCGTTTACCGAGTCGGTGAAAAAGATTATTTCACCCGAAAAACCGGAATATACCGCTGTTTCACTGATTATTATCGCGGTGGCTGTCCCCGTTAAAATAATACTGGGTTCTTTCTTCAAAAAACGCGGCAAGTCCGTCAATTCCGGCTCGCTTGTTGCTTCGGGTTCCGATGCTCTTTTTGACGCTGTTATTTCCGCTTCTGTGCTTGTCTCGGCTTTGATATATATGATTTTCGGCATTTCAACAGAAGCTTATGTCGGCGCAGTTATTTCGATATTTATTATAAAAGCAGGTATCGAGATAATGATTGAAACCGTCAATGATATTCTCGGCAGACGCAGCGACCCGGAACTCACAAAAAAGATAAAGT
>JAFZOE010000311.1 GCA_017552845.1 Clostridia bacterium | reverse complement strand
GCTCAATTACGGCCTTATTGAAGGTAAAAAAAGATTCGACAGCGCCAAATACGGAGCGTATATCATGGGAATCGACCATCCCGTGAGAACATTTGACGGCAGGGTAATCGCCTGCATTGAGCAGGAGGGGAATCCTCAGCCGTTTTACGTGGTCGCCCCCAAGAGCACGCGGTTCATCGTCAACCAGATTGAAGACGCCGTTTCGTTTGCCGTTGAGGGAAGTCAATATAAGCTCAGCTGCCTCTATGAGCGCTCCTGCGGAGCGATAGTTTACCGCTATATCAATGACGGCATAAGATATCTGCTCATCAAAAACAAGCGCTCGTCAAACTGGGGTTTCCCGAAAGGACACGTTGAGAGAGGCGAGACCAACGAACAGACCGCCATTCGTGAAGTGCTTGAGGAGACGGGAATTCACATTGAAATTCTCCCCTCTTTCGCCTATAAGGCGGAATACACGATTCACGGGAATATCGAAAAATCGGTCACGATTTATCTCGCGAAAACCGACGATACCCAGACCATAATCCAGCGCGAGGAGATTGAGGACTATATCTGGCTCGATTATGACCGGGCGATAGAAACCCTCAAATTCGCAAACGACAAAAATATGCTCAGGCACGCGCGCGAATATCTGATTAAATCAGGAATAACCGCATAATTGTTTTCAAAAGGGACTGTCAGCGACAGCCCCTTTTTTTATCAGTTTTCAAACTCGAAATTCTCTATCAGCGAGAGGACCTTGGCATCGGTCTGCTCATAGACTCTTTTGCCGAGATCGATGAGATACTGATTATCGTCCCTGTCGCAGAGCATTGCGTAATCCCTGCCGATTTCCTCCTCGACATTCTCGTTTTTTCTCACGGCGAGGTAATAGAAGCTGAAGGAGGAACCGTCCGAAATATTGCGGAAAAAGCCGGGCGAGGTCTGCTCGATTCTCTCATACATTGAGTTGACCGCCTGCGCAGAGAGAATCTTATGGGGCAGATATTTATGCATCGCAATCTGCGCGGCGAAAACCATAAGCGCACGAAGCTGCATGAGTTCCTTGTTGCTGATTTTCGCAACATCATCGGGGCATAAATCCTCGGGTTTGTAATCCGCAAGGCGCTCACCGAGAATATCTGCCTTGGCGCTGTTGCCGTTTGCCCTGTGTTTATCCATGACTCCGGCTATGCTCGTCAGATCCGAGGCCGGGGTCTCTTTTATCTTCGGATGAAAGATTTTTATATCGTCGTCGTTGCTTCTCATATCAGAACCACCATGCTTCGCCCGCGGATTCGGTAATCAGCACATCCTTGAGGAAGCCGACCGCCTTGGTGAGGCCTTCATTCTGGCTCATCAGCGAATCCTCATGCTCAATGCTGATAGCGTAATCGTAACCGACTTCGCGCAGAGCGGAAATCATATCCTTCCAGTAGGAATAATCGTTACCGTAGCCGACGGTGCGGAATACCCAGGAGCGCTTCGGAATATCGCCGTAGGATTTCGTGTCGAGCACGCCGTTTACTGCGGTGTTGTATTTATCCATCCTCGTATCCTTCGCGTGGAAGTGGAAGATGGCGTCCCCCATTTTGCGGATGCAGGCGACGGGATCCATACCCTGCCAGA
The DNA here is from genome assembly GCA_017552845.1 of Clostridia bacterium. GTDB lineage: Bacteria > Bacillota > Clostridia > Oscillospirales > Acutalibacteraceae > CAG-177. The sequence goes on along the minus strand of JAFZOE010000311.1, from coordinate 4,456 downwards.
TGAGATGGCTCGGGTCGAAGTTCGCGCCGATTTCGGGGCCGACGGCCTCGCGCAGTTTCATGAGCGAATCTGTATTGTAAACGCAGAAACCGGGATGAAGCTCAAGAGCAATTTTATCAACTCCGTGAGCCTTAGCGAATGCGACCGTCTCTTTCCAGTAGGGGATAAGCTTCTCTTCCCACTGCCATTTAAGAATCTCGGTGAAATCATCGGGCCAGGGGCAGACAACCCAGTTGGGATATTTTGAGCCCTCGCTGTCGCCGGGGCAGCCCGAGAAGGTGTTTATCTGATGAATTCCGAGCTTTTCTGCAAGCAGAATCGTATCCTTGATTGCCTTGTCAAATCCGGCCGCGATTTCCTTATCCGGATGAACGGGGTTGCCGTGGCAGGAGAGGGCGCTTATCTGCAGGCCGTATTTTGCAACAAGCTCTTTGAATTCGGCAAGCTTCGCATCGTCATTGAGCAGAATCTCCGGATTCGCGTGTGCGTTGCCGGGATAGCCGCCGCAGCCGATTTCTATCATCTCGATACCGAGGGATTTAAAATATTTGAGAGCGTCCTCAAAAGGAACGTTTGAAAGTAATGTAGTGAATACTCCGAGTTTCATATTGTTTCTCCTTTACTGCTGTGATCTGATAAGGGCTTTGAGGAAGGTGAGGCTCCTCGCTATATCGTCAAAACCGTTCGGCACGGGATCATCGTTTTCAACTATCAGCCATTCAAGCTCCATGGCCTTCGCGGCGCGGACAACCGAAATCAGATCGCAGTTGCCTTCGCCGAGCGCTTTCGGATGGCCGTCAACGCCGTCCTTGACATGAAGGTGAACTATATTATCCATATTGGCAAGCAGGAATTTATAGTTGTCAACTCCCGCGTAAAAACTCCAGTATGTATCGATTTCGAGGTTGCAGTAGCTTCCGATTACGTCAATCGGAAGGCGCTTGTTGCGCATGGGTCTGAATTCCTCGGAATGATTATGATAATAGGTCGTCATCCCGTATTTTTCCATGGCGTAGTCGCGGGCTCTGCCGAGAACCTTTCCGGTCTTCACGCATTCCTCCTGAGTGGAGTGCGGGGCGCCGCCGACGCCGATTGCCTTCGCGCCGAGTGTATGCTGGAATTCAATGGTCTCCTCGAGCTTTTCGGGGGCAAAATCGTCGAGACCTATATGGCCGCCGACACAGACGAGGCCGAGTTCATCGAGCTTTGCGCGGATTGTCTGCGCGCTCGCTCCGAAATAACCCGCGAATTCAACACCGTCGTATCCGATTTCCTTGATTTTTTCCAGCGCTTTAAGAAGCGAGGCTTCGTCGTTTATCGCGTCTCTTACCGAATATACCTGAACGGCAATTTTCATCTTCTCTTACTCCTCTTCGTTAAAATAGTAGGGCTTGCCGGACTCGGCGGATTTATAGATGCCCTCGAGAATTCTCGTGACAACCATCGCCTGCTCGGGCTTTGTGGCGAGCTCGTGATCGTTGATAATCGCATCATAGAACGCGAGGTTTTCAAGGTCTTCCGGTCTGTCTGAGTCGCCGTCAAAAAACGCAACTCCGCCGGCATCGAGATTGGGTTTCTCGATTACCTGCCTGTTATTCTTGATATAGTTTATTTTCAGGCCGTCGATCATATCGGCTCCGCCCTTGTCGCCGCAGAGGAGAGTGATTGCCTCATGCGGATCGGCGATATTCAGCGCCCAGCTTGATTCGACGCTGACCGTCGCGCCGTTTTCCATAATGACAAATCCGAAAGCGGAATCCTCAACCGTGTATTTCTCGGGATCCCAGTCGCCCCAGATATTGCCGGTGCCGTTCGCGTCGCCGAGCTTCTTATATTTGACGCCCACGCACATTTTGGGCTTGTAGTTATCCATCATCCAGAGGGTGAGGTCGAGAGCGTGGGTTCCGATATCGATGAGCGGACCGCCGCCCTGCTCATACTCATTGAGAAATACGCCCCAGGTCGGAACGGCTCTTCTTCTGAGCGCGATGGCTCTCGCATAGTAAATCTCGCCGAGGTCGCCGTTCTCGCAGCAGGTCTTGAGATACTGCGAATCGCCTCTCCAGCGGGACTGATAGCCGATTGAGAGCTTTTTACCCGTTCTGACCGAAGCCTCATACATTGCCTTTGCCTCGGCATAGGTCTTTGCCATCGGCTTCTCGCAGAGAACGTGCTTGCCGGCCTCGAGCGAATCTATCGTAATAAAGGAATGGGAGCGGTTCGGAGTGCAGACATGAACCGCGACTATATCCGGCTCATTCGCTAGCAGCTCTTTATAATCCTCATAGACGCGCGCGTCGGCAGTGCCGAACTTCTCTGCCGCCTCCTCGGCTCTTTCCCTGATTATGTCGCAGAATGCGACCACTTCAACATTTTTGTTTCTCGAGAGCGCGGGAAGATGCTTGCCGTTTGCGATGCCGCCGCAACCGATGATGCCGACCTTAAGTTTTTCCATAACAATTTCTCCTTCGGATGATTTTATAATAATCCAATATATAATTATACAGAGTGTGTAAGTTATTGCAATAAAAAACAAAAAATACGGGTATAGATTTTAAAGCAATTTTTTTGTTTATGTTGACGAAACGGAGGAAAGTAAAGTATAATGGGAGGCGGAGATGGTAAAATGAAACAAGGGAAAAAGCTGCTGCTTCCCGCCATGATGCTTCTGATATTTGAGGCTGTGGCGGTCGCGCTGTGGCTTGCAAAGGATAATATATTCTACCTTTTTAATTTCAGCTATATAGGTATTTCAATCTCGCTCGGCATTTTCCTTTTCATTATGAAATATAAGCACGCGAGACGCGTGGTTCAGCTGCTCGTCGGCCTGTATATGCTCGTTTATCTCGGCTTTATCAAAGGCGAGAATATGCAGATTGAAGGTTTCTGGTATTATCTTTTCACGGGCGTTTTCGAAGCGGCAACAATTCACTACGCAGTCGCTAAAATCTTCGGCCCGCTGATTTTCGGGCGCGGATGGTGCGGCTATGCCTGCTGGACCGCGATGGTTCTCGATTTTCTGCCGTATAAAGTTCCTGCCGGTCCGCGCAGAAAACTCGGATGGATAAGATATGTCGTTTTTGCTCTTTCGCTGATTTTTGTTGCGGCGCTGTTTCTCGCAAAGGCAGGAAATATAGAAAGAATAATGTTCCGGGCATTTGTCATTGGCAATATAATTTACTATGCCGCCGGAATCGCCGCCGCATTTATCTTCAAAGATAACCGCGCATTCTGCAAGTATTTCTGCCCTGTCACGGTGTTTCTGAAACCCGCAAGCTATTTCTCGCTTTTCCGAGTGAAATGCAATAAGACAAAATGCATAGACTGCGGCAGATGTAAAAAAGTCTGCCCGATGGATGTCGATGTTACCGATAACTCGCGCAAAAGAAAAAACGGCACGGAATGCATCCTCTGCCTCGAATGCGTAAAGAACTGCCCGAAAGACGCGCTTTGATAATAAATAAACGGAGAAAAAATGTCACAGAAATCAAACCTGAAAACAAATCCGCTCGCCTGCCCTCTCGCAAAGAAATGCGGGGGCTGTCAGCTGCAGAATATGACCTATGAGCGCCAGCTTAAATGGAAGCAGGCGCGCTGTGAAATACTGCTCAAAAAATACGGTAAAGTCCGAAAGATAATCGGCATGGAGAATCCGCTCCATTACCGCAACAAGGTTCAGGCGGCATTCGGCAGGACAAGAAGCGGCAAAATAATTTCGGGCGTGTATCAGAGCGGCACCCACAGAATAGTCAATGTCGATTCCTGCATGACCGAGGATGAGACGGCGGATAAAATCATCACCGATATCCGTGCAATGCTACCGAAATTCAGGATGACGGTCTATGATGAGGATAAGCGCACCGGCTTCCTGCGCCATGTGCTTGTAAAGCGCGGATTCTCGAGCGGAGAAGTGATGGTCGTGCTCGTCGCTGCCGATTCGCGATTCCCGATGAAGAAAAAATTCACCGCCGCCCTGCTTGAAATGCATCCCGAAATAACGACGGTTGTTCTCAATATCAATCCGAAGGATACCAATCTCGTGCTCGGCGAGAGGGAGGAAATCCTTCACGGCGCGGGATATATCGAGGATGAGCTCTGCAGTCTTAAATTCGCGATTTCCCCAAAATCCTTCTATCAGATAAATCCCGTTCAATGCGAAAAACTCTATAACAAAGCGATGGAATACGCCGCGCTTGATGAAAATTCAAAGGTCATTGACGCCTACTGCGGAATCGGCACTATCGGAATGGTCGCCGCAAAAACCGCGGGCTCGGTCATTGGAGTTGAGCTCAACAAGGACGCGGTGAAAGACGCGATTTCAAACGCGAAGCGCAACGATATGAAAAATATCGGCTTTTACTGCGCCGACGCAGGAGACTTCATGGAGGCGATGGCGGATGAGGGCGAGAGCGCGGATGTCGTATTCATGGACCCGCCGCGCTCGGGCAGCAGCAGG
>JAFZOE010000030.1 GCA_017552845.1 Clostridia bacterium | reverse complement strand
GCACAGATACATGCGCCCGCAGGAAAACGGCCACCGCACCGATGTCAGAAATCTCACGATAACCGACGACGACGGCAACGGCATCAGGATCGACGCGATGGATATCCCGTTCGGCTTCAATCTCGGCAAATATACCCCCGAGAAGCTCGACAAAACCAAGCATCTCTTTGAATTGAAAGAGGACGATTTCCTCACTCTCTGCATTGACGGAGCCCAGCGCGGCGTCGGCGGCGACATGCCCGGCGCGGCATACCTTCACAAGCCCTATAAACTGCAGAGTTTCAAGGAATATTCCTTCTCGTTCAGAATTTCGAAAAAATGATAAAGACCAATGTAATGCGCCTGCTCGACGCGGCGGGTATTGAATACGAAGCGGTCGAATACGCGGTTGACGAGAGCGATTTATCGGGCGCGCATATAATTGACGAAACGGGAATTGACAAGGATATCGTTTTCAAAACCCTTGTGGTAACAGGCGAAAAGAACGGTTTCGGAGTCTGCTGCATTCCGGCGCTTGATGAGCTCGACCTCAAAAAAGCCGCGAAGCATTTCGGCGAAAAAAAGGTTGAGATGATTCATGTCAAAGACCTTCTCAAAACCACCGGTTATATCCGCGGAGGATGCTCGCCTGTCGGAATGAAAAAGCAGTTCCCGACCGTGATAGACGAGACGGCGACACTGTTTGACAGAATATATGTCAGCGCAGGCCAGCGCGGAGTTATGCTCGGCCTGAACCCGTTCTCCCTTGCGGAATATACCGGCGCGGGGTTCGAAGATATAACTGTATAACAAAAAGGCACGGATGAATTCCGTGCCTTTATTTATGCTCCGCTTATCGTGTTGACGGGGCGCCGGGGTCGTCGCCCCCTACGAAGCTCAATAAATCAAACCTTGTCATTCTGAGGCCGCAGGCCGAAGAATCGCATATCTGCAGCAAGTTCGTGATTGAGATCCTTCGCTTCGCTCAGGATGACATTCTTTCGCAGGGCTCGACAGTCTCATCTGTCGGCGCTTCCTTTTGTTCTATTTTTTTATATCCCGAAAAACGCCTCTATTTCGGCCTTTGTCGCGCTGACGGTGCCGGTCACCATTTCGGGTTTGCCGCCGCCGCGGCCGTTGAGAGCGGCGTTTATTTCTTTGCCTGTTTCGCGCGCGTCGCCGTCTCTTTTCACAACCGCATATTTATAGCCGTTTTCGTCGTCGCCCGAGAAGGCGATGCCCGTGCCGAGTTTTCCGGCGAGCATGTCGGCAATCATTCTCGCGTCATCCGCAGAGCCCGAATCATCGAAAATAACGGGCTTTCCGCCGTCTGTGCTTTCGATTTTAAGCTCATAGTATTTCTTTTTCAGCTCATTGAATCTGAAATGCTCCTGCGCCATTCTGTCCTTCAGCTTTGCGACAGCATCCGCAACCTCGCTTGTTTTGGCGCAGAGCTGAGCCGAAATATCATAGACGCTCACGTTCTTTTCAATATAATCATCGAGCGCGTGAGCACCGATTTTAAGCCAGATTCTCACACCCTGCTTGTAATTCATCATATTGACGGCTTTTATCATCCCGACCTCGCCGGTCCTTGCGGTGTGAGTGCCGCAGCAGGCGCAGAGATCGACGCCCCCGATTTTAATAAGGCGCACCTGCCCCGTGAGTTCTTTCTTGCTTCTGTAATCGTAGTTTTCAAGCTCGTCGTTATCGGGCAGAATCTCTTCAACAGCAATATTTTTCCAGATTGCTTCATTAGCTCTTTTTTCAACAATATCAAGCGTTTCTGCGCTCACGGGCCCGTTGAAATCGACCGTCACATCGTTTTCGCTCATATGAAAACCGACGTTGTCGAAGCCTGTTTCGGCGTGCATGATTCCCGAGAAAATATGCTCGCCCGTGTGCTGCTGCATATTGAGAAATCTGAAATCCCAGTCAATTTCGCAGTTGACTTCTCCGGAAACTTCGCCCTCGCAGATATGAATTATCTCCCCGCTTTTTTCGACGGTATCAATTACTTTTGCATTGCCGATAATTCCTCTGTCGCCCGGCTGGCCGCCGCCCTCGGGGAAGAAGGCAGTTTTATCGAGAATCACTTCAAAGTTATCCCCGTTTTTCACGCAGGAGAGGACATTTGCTGTGAATTTTTTAATGTATTGATCTTTGTAATATAGTTTTTCTGTCATGATTTTTCTCCGTGTTTTTTCTCCTCTAAATAATAGCACCAAAAGCGTATTTAATCAACCGCAGCTTTCAATAAAATATGAAATATTTTGCAAAATAATGAATTTTTACTTGATATTGAGAAATGTATATATTATAATAATAAAGATTAAAGGGCTCTTCTTTAATCATGTGGCGTGTGGGTCCTGTGCGACAGGGCGCCGTGAACCATGTCAGGCGGGTGAACCGAGCAGCATTAAGCGGTCAGTCTTGTGCGCCACAGTCTGCCTGCCGCCATATGATTAAGGGAGAGCCAAATGATAATAAGCAAAAAACAAGGTGGTGTGAGAAATGGCACAATACAGAGCGCTTTACCGCAAGTGGAGACCGCAGACCTTTGATGATGTCTACGGTCAGCCTCATGTTACCCGCACCCTCAAAACCGAGCTCGCGACGGGCAGGGTTTCTCACGCCTATCTTTTCACCGGCTCGAGAGGAACAGGCAAGACCACCTGCGCCAAGATTCTCTCAAAGGCCGTGAACTGCCTTCATCCCGTTGACGGCAATCCCTGCAACGAATGCGAAATCTGCAAGGCGATTGACAACGGCTCAATTCTCGACGTTATCGAAATCGACGCGGCTTCGAATAACGGCGTTGACAATATCAGAGACCTGCGCGAGGAAGCGAATTTCCTGCCCGCGACGGCGAAATACAGAGTCTATATCATCGACGAGGTTCATATGCTTTCAACGGGTGCGTTCAACGCCCTGCTGAAAACTCTAGAGGAACCGCCCGCCCATGTTATATTCATCCTCGCGACCACAGATCTTCAGAAGCTGCCGGCGACCATTCTCTCGCGCTGCCAGCGCTTTGATTTCAAGAGAATATCCGCGGGCGAGATAGTCCGCCGCCTTCAGTATGTTGCCGAAGGCGAAGGAGTCACGATTACCGACGAGGCCGCAAACCTCATAGCTAATCTCGCAGAAGGCGGTATGCGCGACGCTCTCTCGATTATGGACAGATGCCTGTCCGTGACCGAAAATGTCGATGAGAACACCGTCAGCGATGTTGCGGGTATTGCGAATAATTCATATATGTTCAGATTCTCCGACTGCATAGCGAGGCGCGATTTCACGGCCGTGCTTCAGCTTGTGGATGAGCTTTACAACGGCTTCTGCGATGTTGACAGAATCTGCTCCCGCCTCGCAGACCATTTCAGAAATCTCATGGTCGCGCTCAGCATAAACAACTGCAAGGAACTTATTATCTGCTCCGAAAGCGAGCTTGAAAAATACAAGGCCGAAGCCAAAAAATTCAAATTATCCAAAATTCTCGAATGCATTGATATAATCAACAGCACTTCTAAAACTCTCAGGGGCGCGACTGATAAGAGAATCCAGTTTGAGGCCGCGGTTATCAGAATGTGCGCCTCAAACGGCGGAACAGTCAGCCTCACGGATACGGATGCAAAAATTGCTGAACTCGAGGCAAAGATAAATCAGATACTGAGCGGCGCCGTTGCTGTTAAATCGGCACCCGCAGCAAATACCGAGACTCCCGCGCCGGCGGAGCCCGTAAAGGAAACAAAGCAGGAAGATGCGGCTCAGGAGAAATCCAAGCCCATCGCTCCTCCCGTCATTTCATCCGCTCCCGAAGCGGAAAAATCGGCGGAGCCGACAGTGCCCGTTCTTTCGGGTTTTGAAGACGGTCCGTTTGTCGACTGGCCCGAGATAATCGAAAAAATCGGCGAGAAGGATATCGTATTTTACGGTCTGTTATCCGATACGACCGCCTCGGTCAAGGACGGCAAGCTTGTAATCAAGACCGCAAATCCCGCGCTCTATGATTTCATTGTCACGAAGGACAACGACAGGCAGCATTATAAGGATCTCAAGAAGGCAATCGTTGAAATCACGGGCAGGGACATCAAGATAGTAATCAATACCGTAGCGGATAAGGAAGAAAAGAAGGATGATTCCCCGCTTGCAAATATGATAAGCAAAATCAACGAATTCAACAGCGAAGGAGATTGAGTATATGAAGGCAAGGATTCCCGGCGCTCCCCAGGGCGGCGCAAACAATATGATGAAAAAAATCCAGGAAATGCAGGAGAATATGGAGAAGGTCCAGGCCGAAATTGAGGCGACCGAATTCACCTCATCCGTCGGCGGCGGCGCTGTTGAAGTCACTGTAACGGGAGCTCACGAAGTCACCGCGGTAACTCTCAAGCCCGAGATAGTCGACCCCGACGATATCGAAATGCTTCAGGATTTAATCATCTCCGCCACCAATGAATCCATCCGCAAGGCAACTGAAGCTATGGAGCAGGGTATGGAAAAGGCCAAGGGCGGCCTCTCAATCCCCGGTCTTTTCTGATGGCCGGATTTACACCTTCTCTCGAAAATCTGATAGATAAATTTGCTTCTCTCCCCTCGGTCGGCAGAAAGAGCGCTCAGCGCCTCGCCTTCCGCATCCTCGATATGGATAAGGATGAAGTGAATTCATTTATCGATGCGATAAACAACGCGCGCTCAAGCGTTCACAGATGTAGAATCTGCTGTAATTTCACGGATGACGACGTCTGCTCAATCTGCTCCTCAAAAGAGCGCGATAAAAGCATAATCTGCGTAGTCGAGGATCCGCGCGACGTCATCGCTTTTGAAAAGACACATGAATTCGCAGGGCTCTATCATGTGCTTCACGGTGTAATCTCCCCGATGAACGATATCAGCCCAGAAGATATCTGCATCAAGGAGCTCATTGCCCGCCTCGGCGACGGCAGCGTGAAGGAAGTCATTATGGCAACCGATCCGACCGTTGAGGGCGAAGCTACTTCGATGTATATTTCAAAGCTCATCAAACCGCTCGGAATAAAAGTCACCCGCCTTGCCTACGGCATCCCCGTCGGCGCGGAGCTTGAATTTGCCGATGAGTTTACTCTCATCAGGGCGATTGAGGGCCGAAAAGACATATAGTTATACACTTTCATTTCACCCGTCTTTGTGAATGCTTTGTTTGATAAAAACTCAAAAAGCTGAATTCACATTATTCTCACGTGAGACAAGTGAAAGATTGATTTACCTAAGTTTTCACTTTTATTTCATCTCAATTCACTCTTTGCAACAGGCTTTGATTCATTCACAGTCCTGACATTTCATTCAAATTGCGCCGTTGATGAATGACGGCTTAAAAGTTCAGTATTATCAAGGGTTTCAGGCGTTATACATCATTTTCACGCCCCCTACTAATAATACTATAACTATATATATTTATTATTTGATTGAATAACCGGAGGTCTTTTTATGAAATTTACCTGTAACTCATTTGATTTATCCGATGCCTGCCAGATAGTCCAGAGAGCCACATCGGCAAAAACAGCTTTCCCGTCGGTGGAAGGTATTCTTCTCGTTGCCGAAAACGGAGCGCTTACCCTGACCGGCTATGATCTTGAAATGGGAATCACCACAACCATTCCCTGCAATATCGAGGAAGCGGGCAAGGTGGTAGTCAATGCTCATATGTTCAGCGAAACAATCAGAAAGCTGCCCGACAAGCCCGTTCATATCGATTCGGATGCCAGACAGATTGCCGAGATAGAGTGCGGTGAATTCAAGACCAAGATTATCGGCATGAGCGCTGAGGAATATCCCGAGCTGCCTTCAATCACTGCCGGCTACGATCTTGAGCTCAGCCAGCCGCTTATCAAGGATATGATTAAAAAGACCATATTCTCAGCAGCAGTCAAGGATGCAAAAGTTATTCACACGGGCGTGAAATTTGAAATAGAGACAAATCATATCCGTCTTATCGCGGTTGACGGCGTCCGCCTCGCTATAAGAAATGAGGATATCGATTATTCGGGCGAAGCGCTCTCATTTGTAGTTCCCGCAAAAACTCTCAATGAGGTTATGAAACTTCTCTCCGACGCCGAAGAAAAAGTCAGCATTTCGGTCGGAAAGAGACATATCATTTTCAAGGTTGGCGGCTATGATATTATTTCCCGCCTGCTCGACGGCGATTTTCTCAATTATAAATCGGCAATCCCCTCTTCGACAAAGACGGTAGTCAGCGTCGATACAATGGCTCTGCTCGAGAGTATAGACAGAACATCCCTCATTCTCGCAGACCGCCTCAAGAGCCCCATAAAGTGCGTATTTGCGAATAATACAATCTCTCTTTCGAGTAATGCTTCAATCGGAGCTTCGAGCGATAAGCTCGATGTTGAAATTCAGGGCGACGACTGCACCATCGGATTCAACAATAAATATATGCTCGACGTGCTCAGAGTCTGCGACACGGATAAGGTTAGAATCATGCTCAACGGCCCGGTTGCCCCGATTCTCGTTGTTCCGAGCGAAGGCGACAGCTTCATTTTCCTTATCCTTCCCGTGAGGCTGAAGAATGAAGATTAAGGTCCGCCTTGCAGAAAAGACGCAGGTAAATAAAAAAATAGACACCGAATTCATACGCCTTGACGCTTTTTTGAAGCTTGTTGACGCAGTGCAGTCCGGAGGGCACGCAAAAATAGTCGTGCAGGACGGCGAAGTGAAGGTAAATAATGAAATCTGCATTCAGCGCGGCAAAAAGCTGAGACCCGGCGACAGCGTGGAATTCAACAACACAATATATAATGTAATTTAACATAAAGGAGGAATGGAAGATGAAAATTATTGACCATTCCTCTTTTGATTTCCGCAATATTGAGGCGGCCCATATCGTGCCTCACGATGAGATGAATATAATCTACGGCGAAAACGGCCAGGGAAAGACCAATCTCATCGAGAGTATC
>JAFZOE010000310.1 GCA_017552845.1 Clostridia bacterium | reverse complement strand
TCATCCATTGAAACATCGAATTTCGGCGGGAAAGCCAAAGCGTTTCCCATAACAGAAAAAGCGGAAACAAAAACCGCAACGGCAATTAAAAAACAATTGATTCTTTTAATCATAGCAACTCCCATATCTTGAATATACCGGTATAATACCACAAATCATTATAAAATGGAATAATGGTTTTTAATTGTTTTTGCAATTATTTCAGGAATTCTTTCAGAGCTTCGAGCTCCTTTTCACCCTGAGATATTCCGCGGTTATAGACCATCTGCATTTTTTCCTTATCGCGCTCTGTCCTGCGGATTCCGAGCGGAGCATCAGGCCTGATAATGAAGACTTTGCCTTCCTTCTCAAGTTCGGCAAGTTCTTTAACCGCCTCATTGTATTCCTCATGGCGGTGAAGCAGGCGCTCTGCGAACTCCGGATATTTGCGATAAAAGAATTTCACGGGCGCGGGCGGCATCGGAGATTTCACATAGCCGAGATCCCTAGTGAGAATCACAACCAGCTTATCGTATCCATTCTCAAACATATATTTATAAGGAATGCTGTCGGCAACTCCGCCGTCAAGATACGGCACACCGTCAATCATCACCGGCTTTGTCACAAACGGCATTGAAGCCGAGGCGCGCAGGATTTCCATACCCTTTTCGATATCCTCGACCTGATAGTATTCGGCTTCGCCCGTCAACATATTCGTAACGCACGCGTAAAACGGCATTCCCGAATTATGATATGTTTCATTATCAAACGGGTAATAGTCAAACGGCACGGTATAATAAGCGAATTCCTTGTTTATCAGGTCGCCGGTTGTTATCAGCGAGCGCATTCCCATATAACGCGGATCATCGAGGAATTCCATATTGTAGGCAATAACTCTGCCCGCCTGCTTTGAGGGATAATTAACCCCGAATATTGCGCCTGCGGAAACGCCGACAATACCGTCAACCTTTATATCTTCTTTTATGAATATATCGAGGACGCCCACGGTAAACATACCGCGCATTGCGCCGCCCTCGAGCACGAGCCCTGTTTTCATTATGGTTTTCCTTTAATCTATTTTATAAACTCTGCCTGCTCTTCTTTCGCGGGGAGCGGGATATTCGCCTTCATAATAGCCGACGGCGCAGTGGCCTATTCCCTCATATTCGCCTTCAATGCCAAGGGATGCGAGAAGCCCCTTATATTCGGGCATTTCAAATTCCTCTTTTGCCCTGTGAATCCAGATGCTGCCGAGGCCGAGCGAATGAGCGGCGAGCATAAGATTACCCATGACCAGCGAGCCGTCGTAGATACCCGTGCCGCAGGATTTATCGGCGAGGACTATCAGAATCACAGGCGCGCCGTAGAATGGATCAAAGTTTTCATCGGGCCAGCCGCCGATTCTGCGGTTATCGGCTGAAATTCTGTCGCGCAGTTCCTTATTCGTGACTGCAACTATAATAGCCGCCTGCTCGCCTCTGCCGTTGGCGGCATATAGACCTGCTTCGATAATCTGATCGATATCCTCTTTTGAGGGCATATCGGGCTTGAATTTCCTTATGCTTCTGCGATCTTTCATTGCTTTGATGATGTCATTCATTTCTATTCCTCCTGTATCTGATTATTACTTACTATATTTTTCATCCAGATTCCTTTTTTGACGAGAATGATGCCGAGAATGCCTTTGAGCAAATCTGCCAGATTCACAAAGAAGAAAACCCAGATTACATAAAGGGACGTGAATCTGCTGAGGATAAAAGCCACGGGCACGCTGACCACCCACATATACACGCTGTCGAAGAGGAAGGTGATAACCGTCCTGCCGCCGGAGCGCAGGGTGAAATACGACGTGTGAAGCAGGGCAATCAGGGGAGTAATCAGCGCCTGCACCATAAGAAAACGCGTGGCAATCAGTTTCGCCTCGGGAGTAGTATTGTAAATTCTCGGGAAAAACGGCGAGGATATGAAAATCGCCGCGCCGACGAGAGTTGCCGTGAATATCGAGAAGGCAATGATTTTATTATCCTCATCTCTAGCGCGCTTAAAATCACCCGCTCCGAGATGCTGGCCGATGATAATCGCGATTGAATCGCCGAGCGCAAAGAATGCGACATTGAAAACATTGCTGACAGTGCTCGCGATATTCTGCCCTGCTACCACATTGAGCCCGCGCGTGGAATAGCACTGAGTCAGCACTGCCATACCTGCAGACCAGAGCGCTTCGTTTACAAGCAGGGGCGAGCCGGTCAGGAAATATTTTTTGACAAGATTCCCCGGAATACGCATAGTCGTGTAGACACCTTTGATATAAGTGCATTTATCCTTGTGGGTATGGGCCCATATCGCGACCACGGCAAGCTCCGCGAAACGCGAGAGAACTGTCGCGAGAGCCGCGCCTTTTACGCCGAGCTCGGGGAATCCGAATTTGCCGTATATAAGCAGATAATTGAAAACCAGATTGACTATAACCGCAGTGATACCCGCGCGCATCGGAACTACTGTTTCGCCGCACTCGCGAAGGGTATTTGCATAAATCTGCACCGCCGCGAAAGCGGGAAGGCTGACGAGAGCTATCCACATATAATCCATGGCATAGCCGAGGGCGGCCTGCGGGTCTCCGCCGTCATTGTTTCCGCTGAGATAGAGAGAAACAAGCTCTCTGCCGTAAAGGGAAAAGACAATCAGCGCCGCCGAGGTCAGAATCGCCCCGAGCCACAATTTGTATCTGAAGGTATGTCTAATACCTTCGTCATCCTTCGCGCCGTAATACTGCGCCGTAAAAATACCCGCGCCGGCGAGGCCGCCGAATATACAGAGATTAAAGACGAACAGCAACTGATTCACTATTGCAACGCCGCTCATCTGCTCAGTGCCCGTGCGCCCGACCATGATGTTGTCGAGCAGGGAGACGAAATTCGTAATACCCGTCTGCACCATAATCGGCACCGCGACCGCAAGCACGCGCTTATAAAAAGCGCGGTCACCTATGAACTTTTCGGCAATTCTATGTTTTCCTGTTCCTGCCGCCTGCATAACCGACTCCGTAATCTCAAAATATTCTAAGGTATTATATCATAATTAGAATAAAAGTGCAAATGGAATAACCGACCCTCCGTTTTACCGGAGAGCCGGGCTCAATGATTATCTCTGGTTTCAATCACATTTTCCGTTTGCCGGGGCCTACTTTAAAGCAGCATTGCGCCGAACACGATCAGCGCTATCAGGGCGATGACTCCGAACGCGAACACTTTGAGCCATGCTCTGGTAAGAAGACCGAGAATTTTGAATGCGATTACCACAGCGATAAGAAGCAGAATCACAAGAATCATCATATTCACCCCTTTCATTTTTCTGATGTAATTATATATCACATTTCATAAATAATATATTCATTTTACGGAGAATACGGCTGATCTATTTCTCCGTTCGGGAAAAATACGCGGATAATTTGCTCCTAAAACACAAATTTGTTATTGACTTTACGGGTAATAAAGGGCAAAATAAGGATAAAGAAAAAGCAAGGGAGAGTGCATTATGAAAATTACATTTATGGGTGCGGGCAGCACCGTTTTCGCGAGGAATGTCATCGGCGACTGCATGTGTGTCGAATCGCTCAGGGACAGCGTTTTTGCCCTCTATGACATTGACGGCCAGCGTCTAGAGGAGAGCCGCGTCATCCTTGAAGCAATGCGCAAGGCAAAGGGCGGCTACGGCAAAATCGAATGCTATCTCGGAGTTGAAAACAGAAAGGAAGCCCTTCGCGGAGCTAATTTCGTGGTTGAC
>JAFZOE010000309.1 GCA_017552845.1 Clostridia bacterium | reverse complement strand
TCGGTTCTTCCCCTGCTCGCGTCCACCTTCACGGGCGATATCACGAATATAAATACATACAGATACATTATCCCGATTATGATGATGCTCTGCACCCTGCTTATGTTCAGCGGTATCGGCGGCATAAAGGAGAGAATTCCCCAGCCGCCGCTTGAAAAGAAAAAATACATCCCGTTCTGGGACGGCGTCAGGGGCGTTATCAAAAATAAGTATCACTGGATAAACGCTATTTCAGGTCTCATCGACGCTCTGGGCAACGGTTCGCTCTATGTCAAGGATATAATTCTTATCTACACCTGGCGCGAGAGAGGCATCATCTATGTCATAGTCCAGAATCTTGTCTCGATGGTCGGCAACCCCGGCGCGTTCCTCGCTCCGTGGATAAGAAAGAGATTCCAGTATAAGACGCTTGTTCTCTTCAAGCGCCTTGTGCTCGCGGGGCAGTGCTTCGGATACATCTGCGCCTTCTATTTCTTCAAGGACAATTATTTTATGAGCGGCCTCGTTATGCTGATTGCGCTCTGCATAGGCGATATGCTCAACAGCGCGATTGAGCTCGCGGACCAGGATATGGGAGTCCGCCTCAGGGACTATCAGATGTATCTTTCTGGCGAGAGGCTTGAGAATTACACCGGCATCGTCGGCTGGTTCACAGGCCCGTTCTCCGCGATTATCAGCCTTATCATTCCTATTCTTTTCTACCGCGTCGGCTTCACTTCCGACTATGATATCCTTTTCGTTGACGATATCAGAAGCAAGTGTATGATGATAGGTATGGCATTCGACTTTGTCGGCCACCTGCTCTGTATCATTCCCTACGCTCTCTTCTGGGATTATACGGATGAAAAGCACGCGAAGGTCATCAAGATTCTCGAAGAGAGAGAACGCCTTGCCAACGCCGGCGCGAGCGAAGAAGAAATCTACGCCGTCGGTAAGGACGAGAAGCTTTAATAAAAGAAAAACGGGATTGTCGCAAGACAGTCCCGTTAAATTTCATATTTCACCTTAATCCTTCCGAGTTTTTCGCGGAAGGGTTTTTCAAGCAGGAGCGTGAAGAGCACATTCGAGAGCGCGTAGGTTGCCGTGAACGGCAGGGCGGTTATAATTACCGCGCGGTAGGCGGAGACAGTGAAGCCGTTCATCTCCCATATTACTGTGAAAATATCCATTATCAGCGAATAGGCGACTCCCGCGGTCAGCGTATAGATGCAAAGGCGGATTTTATGCCCTTCGAGGAATCTGCCTAGCAGGCCTGCGACCATTCCGATAAGCCCCCAGGCGAGCATCTGGAACGGAGTCCAGGTTCCCTGCGACGCCGCAATATTCGAGATGAGCACCGAGAATGCGCCTATCATAAAGCCCGCCTCGCCGCCGAGATATACCGCCGCGAGCACGGTCACCGCCGTTATCGGATTCACGCCCGGCAGAGGAGAGCAGATAATTCTGCCGATTGAGGCGAATGCGATGAAAACGGCAGTCAGCACAAGCCGCCTGGTTCCCGTCTTTCTCTTTTCAAATCCGCAGAAGAAGATAACGAGAGTCAGTGCGCAGACGGCGGTAATCATCCAGAGCATTCCCCTCGCCCTGAAGACGAAAAGCCCCGAAATCACAAGCGCGGGCATGAGAATAAACGGAATGAAAACGGATAGTATCTTTTTGAGAGGGCTGATTCTTTCTGTATTCATCATGCGCCTCCGAGACATTTTTCCGCGTCTTCAAGCGTTATGATATAAGGATTGAAGGGCGAGGCTATACGGTTGATGGAGGTCGTGTAAAAAATGTTTTCGGCAAAGAATCTGTGCGGCTCGTCAACCGCCGTGACCGCCCCTCTGAAGAACATTGCGGCGCGGTCGGAGCAAAGAGCGGCAAATTTCACATCGTGGGTGACTGAAATAATTGTAATCCCTTGATTTTTAAGGGCTTTCAGCACTTCACAGACCGTTCTTTTTGCCTGAGAATCAAGCCCTTTTGTCGGCTCGTCGAGCAGAAGCAGGCGCGGCTTTGATGCGAGCACTTTTGCGAGCGCCGCGAGCTGCATTTCGCCGCCGCTCAGGTCGTAGGGATGAATATCCGCCGCATAGCTCAAATCATAGGGAATTATATCGAAACCGGCCCCGACCTCCGCAAGCTCTTCCCTCAGAGTGCTTTTAACGAATACGGACTGAGCGTTCTGCGGGAGCAGGGCAACGCAGTTGTCATATAGCGACTGGCCGCTGTATTTCTTTATATTTTTGCCGAATATTTCGATTTTGCCTGCGTAGGGGCGCACAAGCCCAGAAATTGCATATAGCAGGGTCGATTTACCTGAGCCGTTCGCGCCGAGAACGCAGAGGATTTCTCCCTTTGCGGCGGTCAGCGAGGTGTTGAAAAGCACATCCGGCTCATCTTTTGAATATCGGAAACAGACATCCCGTATTTCCAGAGCGGGGTCTTTTATTTTATCTTCTTTCTCGGGAATTGAAATGCGGTCCGCTTTGCCGAGAGAATCCGAAAAACCCGATTTTTCAAGGAATTCGCGCCCCTCGCGCACTGTCAGAGGGCATTCGCCCTCGCCGCAGAGAATATTGAAAAGCTTTGCGCTTCCGGGCAGGGAATCAAAGAGAAAGTCCCTGCGCCCTATGTTTTTCACGGCTTCGCGGGTATCACCGCAGAGCGTGATCTTTCCGCCGCCAAGCACGGCGATTTTATTTGCGAGCGGTATCACGTTTTCGAGGCGGTGCTCGGTTATGATTATTGTAATTCCCTGCTCGTCGTTGATTTTTTTGAGCGATGCAAGGAATTCACCCGCTGCGACCGGATCGAGCTGGGAAGTCGGCTCGTCGAATATTATCACGTCGGGATTCATCGCGAGCACCGAGGCGAGCGCGACAGTCTGCTTCTGCCCTCCCGACAGCTCGGATATATTCTTATCGAAGAGCGAATCAATGCCGAAATATCCCGAAATCTCCGCGATTCTGCGGCTCATTTCGGACTGCGTGAATTTCAGATTCTCCATGCCGAAGGCTATTTCGTGCCAGACCTTATCGGTCACGGTCTGATGCTCGGCAGACTGGCAGACAAAGCCGATTTTAACGCTTTCGGAAGGCGTCAGCGAATCGATATTTTTGCCGTCATAAAGAATCTCTCCGCCCCTCTCGCCCTTCGGGGAGAGCTCGGGCTTCACAAGGCGCAGAAGAGTTGTCTTTCCGCTGCCTGTGGGGCCGCAGAGAATAAGGAAGTCACCGCGCTCGATTTTCAGGTTGACTCCGTCGAGAATCCGCCCGCCTGCGGGATATGAGAAACTGAGATTGTTGATTTCAAATAACGCCATCTGAGCCGGTCACCTCCTTCGATAAATGTCGGCATCATGCAGAGAAAGGCAAATGCGGTATAGCCGGCGATTGCCGCCGCGTCGGTGCGTATAGCCGTGATTTCGGGATAGAACCAGAAATCAAATGCGCCGCTCGCCGTTGAAAAGATTGATATTCCTGCGAGCAGAAGAAAAACAATTGTAAATACCGCATCGCGTCTTTTGAAAGAAAACAGCGCATACGGCCTGCGCTTTCTGCCAGTATATCCTCTTGCCGCCATGCTGTCCGCAGTGATGATTATATTCTCGGTAGCGTAAGTTATCATTGCCGAGAAAACTCTTGAAACTCCGCGTATCCGCGAGATTATTGTCTCGTTTTTATAAAGCCCCATTGCTTTCTGCGAGGCGTTGATTTCCTTTGCCTGCCTCGCGAAAAGCGGAATGAAGCGCAGTGCCATAGTCAAAATCAGCGCGGCCTTTGGTGAGGCCTTGCCGATAGTATAGATTATTTTATCCGAGGTCATTATATCCGCAAATGACGAATACCAGTAGATAACCGATGCTGCGGTAATGCCCGTTACAAGCCCGAAAACAAAGGCCTCAAAGGTAACGGGGTTATTATTGATGACGAGCAGGACTGTTTTTCCGTTGTGACTGAAAAGCGGATTGATAATGCAGCAGCCCGCCGCCGTAAGCAGCGCTAAAATATGCACACCGTATTTTCCGCCCTTTCCGCGAATCAGCATAAGCGAGAGCGAGCCGATAAGCGAAATAACGGCGGTTACCGGATTGAGATTAAACATTGCGATAACAGCCGTTATTATGAAATATCCGAATACGGCGGCGGGATTGAATGAAGCAAAATCAATCATTTAAGATCATCTCCGATATTGCGTGTATATTGCCATTTTATAATGTCGCCGTCGCTCAATGTATATTCACCGCAGCCCCTGTCGGCAAATTCGCCGTTTACCGAATACATCCAGCCCGAGAGATTGCCGTAATCGAATTCATAGAGATAATTGATGCCGGCAATGTAGGCGCGCGAATGATCGGTCAGAGTCTGCGTATTGTCTTCAATCTGAATCTTGTATTTCTTTGCCGCGTAAATGAGGCAGTCATAGACTGTCGAGCCCTCGTCGAGAGTGAATTCCGTCTCGGGCAGGATGATTCCGTCGGAGGGCGTGATGCTCTCTTCCCCTTCGCCCGCAACTGTTTCGCAGGTGATGCTCATCGTGACCGTGACGGTTTCGGATGCAGTGACACCCGGAGTTTTGTAGTATTCATCGGGAGTTTTAATATCGCCGAAGAATATGCCTGCCGTGCCCGCGGCGGCAACGGCAAATATGATAATGTAGTTGATTGCTTCCTTATTCTTTTTGATAATAAGGACTGCCGCGCCCGCGAGCGCAAGCGCCCATACTCCCGAAATCAGATAAATCTTAATTTTCGGAAGCGAATCCTTTTCGTTCTCATCATCGTGAGCTGATGTTTTATTTTCTCTCTCAACGGTTTCTTCTATTTCAGTTTTGGTTTCGGATTCCGGAATGTCGGGAATATACGTTGTCTCTTCTTCCTCAATAAAAGACTCCGAATAAGTAACCGATGTTATTTCTTCGGCTTTTCCGGAAGGCTTGGTTCTTTCCTGCTTTGAGGGTGCGGTTGTGCCGGGTTTTTCAGGCTTTGCCGTTGTTTTCCGCTCTGCAGTTGAAGAAACTGCAACTGTTGTTTTTTCCGTGTTCTTTGTGCTCGATGATTTATCGGGCCTGGTAGTTGTTCGCCTGCTGTATGATGAATATACGGCGGTTGTCTGTTCGGCTTTCTTGGCTGCCGCGCGGGTGGTTGAAGGGGTATTATCCTGCTTCGGCACGGGCAGTGTGGTGGTTGTCGTGATATAAACCTGGCCGCCCGAATCCTTCGGCAACTTTATGCTTGTGTCAATATCATAGAGCGCGCCCGTGCCCTTCTGCATGCGGTAAATCGAAACCAGCGAATAGAGCGCCTGGACGGTCGCCATGGAATTGTATTTTCCGTCGTCGTGAGTGAATCCGCCGTCGCTGAGTTTGTAAGCGAGCATCGCGTCGACCGGGCTTTTGCCGTCCTTGATAAATCTCGAATCGGTCAGCGGATTTATGCCGAGCGCAGTCAGCGCAACTATTACCTGCGCCGCGCTCTCGGGGTTTTTCTTGCCGCTGTCTGTGAATCCGCCGTCGCTCTGCTGCATTGCCGAAAGTGCCGACAGACCGCGGTCAATCGCTTTTTTAACATCGGC
>JAFZOE010000308.1 GCA_017552845.1 Clostridia bacterium | reverse complement strand
GTTCAAGGCGGCCGTGCTTCCGCTCTCAAAGAAGCTCGGCGAAGACGCGATGAAGGTTTATGAAAAACTCAGCGCGAAGTTTATGGTTGACTATGATGAGACCGGTTCAATCGGCAAGCGCTACCGCAGAGAGGATGAAATCGGCACTCCCTGGTGCATCACCTTCGATTTCGAATCCCTTGAAGACAACTGCGTAACAATCAGAGAAAGAGATTCCATGGAGCAGGTCAGAGTCCCAATCGACTCGCTTGAGGAGTATTTTGCGGATAAGATAAGCTTTTAAGGAGAATTACCGTGATTCAGTTCACCGAAACCGTTTTGCGCGATGCGAATCAGTCCCTCATAGCAACGAGAATGCCGTTTTCGGTCATGGAGCCGATTCTCGGCAGCCTCGATAAAGCCGGCTACTATTCTCTCGAATGCTGGGGCGGCGCGACTTTTGACGCCTGCCTGCGCTATCTCGATGAGGATCCCTGGGAGAGACTTCGCAAAATAAGAAAAGCCTGCCCCAACAGCAAGCTTCAGATGCTCCTCAGAGGGCAGAATCTGCTCGGATATCATCACTATCCCGATGATGTCGTGAGGATGTTTGTTCGCAAGAGCGTTGAAAACGGAATTGATATTATAAGAATATTTGACGCGCTCAATGATATCAGGAATATCAAGACGGCGGTTGATGAGACTCTTAAATGCGGAGCTCACGCGTCGGGAACTATCTGCTATACCCTGAGCCCGATTCATAATCTTGAGATGTTTGTGAATCTCGCGAAAGAGATTGAAGCTCTTGGCGTGCAGTCAATCTGCGTCAAGGATATGGCCGGCATTATGGGTCCCAAGGAGGGCTACGACCTCGTCAAGGCGCTCAAAGAGAATGTCAAAGTGCCGATAGTCGTCCATACCCACGCTACTACCGGCCTCGGTTATATGACTCTTTTCAAATGCGTCGAGGCGGGAGCGGATGTCATCGACACCGCCATCTCAAGCTTCTCGGGCGGCACCTCACAGCCTGCTACCGAGACCATGGCCTACGCCCTTCGCAAATTCGGCTATGACAACAATCTTGATATCAGGGAATGTGTAAGAATCAACGATTATTTTAAGGCATATAAAAAGAAATGCTTCGGCGACGGCACAATGAGCCCGGTTGTTATGGGAACCCAGAGCGACGCTCTGATTTATCAGATTCCCGGCGGGATGCTCTCGAATCTTGTTGCCCAGCTGACAGCTCAGAATAAGCTCGACAAACTCGACGAAGTGCTTGAAGAAACCCCGAGAGTCCGCAAGGATCTCGGCTATCCGCCGCTCGTTACCCCGATGAGCCAGATGATAGGCGTCCAGGCGGCGACCAATGTGCTTTCGGGTGAAAGATACAAAGTCGTTTCAAAAGAAATCGAAAACTATATCAGAGGCGAATACGGCAAGGCGCCCGGCGAAGTGAATCCCGAGCTTCAGATGAAGATACTCGGCGACGGCAAGCCGTATGAATGCAGATATGCCGACCTGCTTGAGCCCGGATTCGAGAAGGCAAAAGCGGAAATCGGCGATAAGGCGAGAAGCGATGAGGATGTGCTCTCATACATTGCCTTCCCCGCGCAGGCGGAGGCCTTCTTTGACAAGAGGGCCGTGAAAGAGAAAAACACCTTCAATTACAGAATTCAAAGAGTTGACTGAGGTGAAAGAGATGAATTCAATTACTCTGGCAATCTGGAAGGGCGGCAGCATGACGGTCCCCGAGTCGCTCGGAATAGCGCTTGTCGGCATACTTGTTGTGCTCGCGGAGCTTGCCCTGCTCGCGATATTTATAATGATCCTCTCAAAAATCATCGGAGCTTTTACCAAAAAGAAAAAAGCGGCCGGGCCCGCAATTACGGTTACCCCCGTTCCCGAAGCGGAGAATACCGCGCCCGCTCCTGCGGCGGATTATGACGGCTCTCCGAATCTGATAAATGTCGATGAACCGACCGCCGCGTGTATCATGGCGATAGTCAGCGACCGCAGCGGTATTCCGCTCGAGCGCCTGAGATTCAGGTCGATTAAGCTTCTGGAGGATAAATAAATGAAATATATAGTTAATCTCAACGGCAAGAATTATGAGGTCGAGGTTGAAGAGGGAAGTGCTTCCATAGTTTCCGTAACCGACGCTCCGGTCTCCGCACCGGCTGCCGTCCCTGCTTCAGTTCCCGCCCCCGCAGCTGCTCCCGCACCTTCGGGCAGCGGATAAAAGGTAGTTGCCCCGATGCCCGGAACGATTCTTTCTGTTTCCGTTTCCGAAGGCAAGACCGTAAAGGCCGGCGATATCATTATGGTTCTCGAAGCCATGAAGATGGAAAATGAGATAGCCGCCCCCTGCAGCGGAACGGTTACTCAGGTGCTCGTTCAGAAGGGCTCGACGGTCGATACAAACGCCGTTCTCGCCGTAATCGGCTGAGGAGGGCAATATGAATTTTGAAAGCATAATTCAGATAATAAAGGGAATATGGGAAAACTCCGGATTTGCCGCGCTTGCCTGGCAAAATGCGGTTATGATTCTCGTCTCGTTTATTTTCCTTTTTCTTGCAATCCGAAAGAAATTTGAGCCGTTGCTGCTTGTTCCGATAGCGTTCGGCATCCTGCTCGCAAATATGCCTAACGCGGGTCTGATGGCAGACCCCTCGGGTATAATGGATACATCACACCTTGTCGAGGGCGCTCACTGGTATAACAGCGGTGTGCTCCGCTTGATTTACGCAGGAGTAAAAAGCTCGATATTCCCCTGCCTCATATTTATGGGAATCGGCGCTATGACGGATTTCGGTCCGCTCCTCGCCAATCCGATTAGTTTATTGCTCGGCGCGGCGGCTCAGCTCGGAATCTATGTTGCTTTTGTTATAGCGATTCTGCTCGGTTTCACTCCGAGCGAGGCGGCATCTATAGCGATTATAGGCGGAGCTGACGGTCCCACGGC
>JAFZOE010000307.1 GCA_017552845.1 Clostridia bacterium | reverse complement strand
TGGGCAAAACCGAGCTCGCGAAGGCGCTCGCCCAGGCTCTCTTTGATGACGAGCACAATATGGTGAGAATAGATATGAGCGAATATATGGAGAAATTCTCCGTATCCCGTCTTATCGGCGCGCCTCCGGGATATGTCGGCTATGACGAGGGCGGTCAGCTCACCGAAGCGGTCCGCAGAAGGCCTTACAGCGTAGTGCTCTTTGACGAAATCGAGAAGGCTCATCCCGATGTTTTCAACGTTCTTCTCCAGGTGCTCGATGACGGCAGAATCACAGATTCCCAGGGCAGAACGGTCGATTTCAAGAATACAATTATCATCATGACCTCGAACCTCGGCTCGGATATAATCCTTGACGGCATTGAAAACGGAGAAATATCGGAGAACGCGAGGGCGCAGATTCAGATGCTTCTCAAGAATTCGTTCAGACCCGAATTTCTCAACAGAATCGACGAGACAGTATTCTACAAGCCGCTCACGAGAGAGAATATTGACGGCATTATCGATCTGCTTATCGAATCGCTGAGGAAGCGTCTTGAAGATAAACAGCTCGGCCTTGAAATCACTCCCGAAGCGAAAAAATTCATCGCAGACGAAGGCTATGATCCCGTTTACGGCGCGAGGCCGCTCAAGAGATTCCTGCAGTCAAGAGTCGAAACGCTCGCGGCAAAGCTGATTATCGCTGACGATCCCGCCCCCGGCTCAACGCTTATCATCGATTTTGACGGCAACGAGCTGACAGGCAATATAAAACAATAATTTTTCATCATAAAACCCCTACGGTTTTTCGCCGCAGGGGTTTTTGTCATATTCTTATTTCTGATAGATTCTCACATAATCAACAACGAACTGAGAAGTGAAATCTTTTGAGTGGGTGATTTCTTCGGGGATTTCGAGGGAAACGATTACGCTCTCATCGACCTGCGAGACACCGTTTCCGAAAGAAGAGCGTGCGGTCTCAACGCCGTTGATATAGAAAATATATTCATCCTCGGTCCATTCGAGGCCGTAGGTATTGTATTCGTTATAAATATTGTTTCCTTTGAAAATGCCGAGCATACGGGAATCGATTTTTTCTTCGTTGTCATCGTAGCCGTTGCAGTGGATGGTCTGGGTTACTGAATCATAGAGCGGCGAGCCTTTTTTGTTGCCGTAGGGAGCTTCAAAAATATCGAGCTCCGCGCCGCCTGGGCCGCCCTTTGAAATATTGTGAGTATAGGGGCTGTCAGCCTGAATCCAGAAGGCGCTCCAGAATTCGCCACCGTCGTTGCATTTGCATTTGATTTCAAAATAGCCGCGGCAGTATTTCTCCCTGAGCGAAATCATACCCGCATACCATCCGGCACCGAATTCGCCGTTTTCAAGATATTCGGCGGTCATGATGAGATTGCCGTTTTCGACCCTGACCTGCGAGGCGGCGTTGAAGCCGTTTCGTCTGCTGCCTGAGGAGCGGTAAAACCAGTTATCCTCATTGAGCGTATCACCGTCAAATTCATCCTCGAAAACAAGGGAATAGCCGTCGAGGCTGAGCTCTCCGCCCGCGGGAGTCAGCGGCATATCAAACAGCACGCAGCCGAACATCTCGATAACCGCCACAAATACCGCGATGAGCTTTTTGAACGAGAATCCGCCCGCAAACGCAGACGAGAAGATTTCGCCTATTCTGTAAACCGCGTTTTCCTGCCTCCAGGCAAAATGGAGAAGTTCAAATAGTTTTTCCATATAAATTCCTCAATTCATTTTAATTCAACTGCTCATTCTTAAACGGTATATTTCACTCAACCAGTCCGGAAAGCCGGCGAGCCTTTCTTCAAATAACTGCAAAGACCGCTTGCCGCTCCTTCTGTCGAGCAGGGCAAACATTGCAATTAACGGGTTTTCGCTCCCAAGGCTGGCACTTATCGGCTGATTGCGGTATTTCCCAAGCGCATCGGCGAATTCTTCATCGGTGTATTCATCGCGCTCTGTCACCGGTATTTCCGCGAGCAGGCTGTGAAAACCTTCCCAGTATTCAAGACGGCCTTTCGGATTATTGTTTTCTTTTAGATTCTTCTTTATAAAATACGAATTAACCGTCTCCCAGGAAAACTGCTTAAATAGTTTTTTATCAATATATATTTCGAACAGACCGCATCCGTCCATGTTCGGATATGTGGTGCGGTTATATCTCACCCTGCCTTTGAGAGCAGGAGAAAGCATTTCCTCTTCGAGATACTTTCTCACCGCGCTCCACGAGCCTGACGCTCTTGCTGCCATCTTTACTGCTCCTTTAAGCTATCACTGATGAATTTAATCTGCGCCGGCGTTTTTGTCACCATAACGGATTCCTGATTAAAAAAAGCGCACAAATCGGATGCTATATCGTCAACCTTGCTCTCTTCGACATCCATGAGCATCAGAGCGAGCGTATTCTCTTCCACATAGGAGCCGTCCGCGTGGAAGTAGCCGCCGTTTATAAAGCTGACGGAAAAGGCCACCTGATAGTTGTAGCAGACCTTTTTCAGAAGGGAGACATATTTTTCGGTCAGCAGCTTCTGCTCATGCGTATCTGAATCATTGAGACCGACATAAATTGTCCATTGTTGAGTTTTCATTTCAGCCCTCATTAATTATTGTTTCAAAGTTTCCGCTTTTGAGAATTCTGATAAGATCGTCATTTGACGAGATTTTTTCGTCAGTCAGTATGCCCGAGAATCTTTCGTGAGTTCTGCGGTGAAAATCCGTGCCTGAGGTGCGGATACCGAGCTTATGCTTTTCCGCCCATCTTACTGCGTTTGCGTTGTTTTCCGTGCTCTCCTTGCTGTTATAAATCTCGCAACCGTCGATGCATTTCAGAGCGGGCATAAACGGATTCATGCGGTAAGGGTGCGGAGCGATGACGAGAAAGCCGTTTGCCTTCGCGATTTTATAGAATCTGCGGGCATACTTGAAAAGCAGGTTGCCGCTGTTTTCTATGAATTCCTCGGTCACGCCGTAAACGAGATAGTCTATCGCCGAATTCCAGCCTCGAAGCTCCATGCCGAGCAAAACGGTGAAGTCATCCCCCGCCGCCGCCTTTGCCTTGCGGTATCCGCGCAGGAATTTCTCGGCCATATATCTCGATTTGAAAATCTTGAATTCCCTGAAGGTCATCTGGGAATAGTGATCGGTTATGACAACGCCGTCATAGCCCTTTGATTTATAGATTTCGATAAGCTCATCAGCCGGCACTTTTCCGCACCGGCTCGTCTCATCGGTATGGCAGTGAATCTCATATTTGTATTTGCCGTTTTCCATTAAAGAGTAAACCTTTTTCCTTCTGTTTCGTTAAACTGCGCATAAGCGCCTGATTGTATGTCATCCATCCATTCTTTATTGTCAAGATACCATTTCACGGTGTATTCTATACCGTCTTCGAATTTCGTTTCGGGCAGCCAGCCGAGCTCGGAATGAATCTTGGAAGGGTCGATGGCATAGCGGCGGTCGTGCCCTGCTCTGTCGGTAACATAAGTAATCAGATCTTCGCTCTTACCGAGCATTGAAAGAATAATCTTAACAACGTCTATATTTCTCTTCTCATTGTGGCCACCTATATTATAGACCTCGCCCTCGGTGCCCGAATGAATTATCATATCAATCGCGCGGCAGTGATCCTCCACATAGAGCCAGTCGCGCACATTGAGTCCGTTGCCGTAAACGGGCAGGGGCTCATCGGCGAGGGCTTTCTGAATCATAAGGGGAATCAACTTCTCGGGGAACTGATAAGCGCCGTAGTTATTGGAGCATCTGGATATTGTCACCGGCAGACCGTAGGTCCTGAAATAAGCTAGAGTCAGCAGGTCCGCCGAAGCCTTTGATGATGAATATGGGCTCGAAGTGTGGAGCGGTGTTTCCTCTGTGAAGAATAAATCGGGCCTGTCAAGCGGCAGATCGCCGTAAACCTCATCGGTCGAGACCTGATGAAAACGCTTCACGCCGTATTTCTTTGAAGCGTCAAGCAGGGCGGCGGTGCCCATAATGTTTGTTTCAAGGAATACAAAAGGATTCGCTATCGAGCGATCAACGTGGCTCTCCGCCGCAAAATTGACGACAATATCGAATTCTTCCTTTTCAAAAAGGGCATCGACGAGCGCTCTGTCGGAAATACTGCCCTTTACGAATCTGAAATTCTTATGAGTCAGGGCAGACGAGAGATTTCTGAGGTTGCCCGCGTAAGTCAGGGAATCGAGGCAGACATATTCATAATCGGGATAAGCGGCGAGCATATAATTGACAAAACCGGTGCCTATGAATCCCGCGCCGCCGGTAATAAGGATTTTCATTCCTCTTCATCCTCCTCGTCCTCGGGTTCATTATTGACTACAGTAACTATCTTTTTGAAGTCAACGCTGTCATAGAGTTTTTTGAAGCGCACCTTGACGGCATAGGTCGTGTCGCAGTTTTTGCAATAGAAATTCGCTCTGAAGAAGTTGCAGGAGAATTTCCAGGGTTCGACCAGCTCGCACTGAGTGCCGCAGGAATCGCAGTAATGCTCGAGACGCTTTTTATCTATCAGCGGATTATCAATATTCTTGAGAATCTTCGCCTTGAAAAGCAGACGGTCATAGAATTCATCATCACAGACCCTGACCTCTTTTTTGAAATTCGCCTCGTCATAGATGATTTCAAAAATGTCGGCAGTCAGAAGGGAATCGCCGAGCGCCCTGTGATGGGTATAGCCCTCTGGATCGATACCGACCTCCTGAGCGGCGGTGATAAGTCCTGCCTGCTGGTCGGGGCGGCGTTTCTTTATGCGCTGGAAATACCTCTGCAGATCACAGTAATAACGCAGGAACGGAATCGTCTTGATTCCGCAGAAATATTCATAGTTTTCGAGCAGGGCCCTTATATCGCTGTCTCCCCAGCTCATAATGACCGTCTCCTGCTCGCTCAGCCAGTCACGGAAAAGCGAGAATGCCTTCCTGAACGGGACACCGGTTGAAATATCGTCATTAGTGAGATTGGTGAGTTTCTTGACCGAGCCGCGCAGCTTCCTGCCTATCTGGGAGCGGACAATGCAGGAAAAGGTATCGACCGTATCAAAATTCTCATCGATTTTGACGGCTCCGATTTCGATTATTTCATTTATGAATCCCGCTGTCTTCTTGGAATAGGCGTTATTCCATTCGAGGTCAATGATTACATACTGCATATTTTCAGACACTTTCAATGAATTTTATAAACTGCGCTCTGCCTGCTTCGTCCCTTGAAAAGACTCCGCACTGCTCAAGAATTGCAGAGAATACAATGCCGATTTCTTTTTTAAGAATATCGGTTATGTTATCCGCGTTTATATCGTATTTCGCTTTTATCATCTCCGCCCATTCCGCGTGTTTCGCGAGGGTTTCATCGGCGGAAATATCCCTGCCTGCGAGCATTGCCTCTCTGAGCTGAGCCATCTCTGACTTTAAGCGGGAGGGCAGAACGGCGAGACCCATAACCTCGATAAGCCCGATATTCTCCTTCTTGATATGGTGATATTCGGGATGGGGATGATAATAACCGTCGGGATATTCCTCAGTCTGGATATTATTGCGCAGAACGAGGTCGAGCTCATATTTTCCGCCCGCGAATCTTGCTATCGGAGTTATGGTATTATGCGGCACACCGTCTGTTTCGGCAAAGATGAACGCCTCCTCATCGGTGTATGAGCGCCATTTATTCAGAATCTTTTCGGCGAGCTCCGTAATTCTCAGGGTATCATCGCCTCTGAGGCGGATGACCGACATCGGCCACTTGACTATACCCGCCTCTATATCGGAATAGCCCTCAAACTCAACGCTTTTCTCTATGGGAGCCTTTGCCATGGCGAAGGTGTAGTTGCCTCCCTGAAAATGCTCGTGTGAGAGAATCGAGCCGCCGACTATCGATAAATCCGCGTTTGAGCCGACGAAATAATGAGGCAGGAATTTAACAAAGTCAAAGAGTTTGTTAAATGCTCCGCGGTCGATTTTCATCGGCACATGGGCGCTGTTGAGCACGATACAGTGCTCATTATAGTAAACATAGGGGGAATACTGCATAAACCAGTTTTCACTGTTTATCGTGACGGGGATTATGCGGTGATTCTCTCTGGCGGGATGATTGACCCTGCCGTAATATCCCTCGTTTTCGATACAGAGCTGGCATTTGGGATATCCGCTCTGCTTCGCCTTACCCGCGGCGGCAATCGCCTTCGGGTCTTTCTCGGGCTTTGAGAGATTTATCGTGACATCTATATCGCCGTATTCGGTCGGGGTAACCCATTTCATATCGTTTTTAATGCGGTATTCCCTGATATAATCGGTCTTACGGCTGAAATTATAATAGAAATCCGTCGCCTTTTCGGGGCTTTCGGCATAAGCCTCTCTGAATTTTTCAATCACATAAGAGGGGCGCGGAGTCAGAGCGCCCATAATCTTTGTATCGATCAGATCCCTGAAAACGACGGAATCCTCACAGATTCCCCTCTCGCAGGCGTCATCGAGCAGGCAGGCGAGAATTTCTTCGAGAGCAGGCTTGCCGCATTCCTCGGGCTCAAAGCTGTCGAGCGAGAGCGCTCCGAGCACGGAATTCAGCGCATAGATTCTGTCCTCTTTTTCAATAAGTCCTTCTTTTTCCGCGTAATTGACAAGCGCCGTCAAAGCCTGATTCACTGTCATATTACCACCCCTTGATCAAAGAATTGAATATACCGTAAACCGCCGTATATAACATACTCACGAGATTATAAACCCTGAGGGTCTTGAGAATACCCGACATAAAGCCGAATATTGAATTATCAAACGGAGTTTTGATTTCGTCTTTAATGATTTCGCCGTCAGTAGCGGGGATTTCGCCGTTGAGAAGCGTGAACGCCTGTGTTCTCTCGCCCAGAGGAGTGACGGAATCGGGCGAGGTGTAGCTAACGGTGATATTGACGCGGCAGTTTGATTTTGCCGGCACTGTGCCTTTTATCGGAATCTCAATGGTTTCGCCCGCCTTTAACTGCGTAAAGGGCTTTACAGTGAAATAAATATCATCGCAGTCGCAGACCACGCTCTTTATCAGCAACGGTCTGTCCTGCCAGGAGATATTTTTAAGAATAATGCAGGTATCCTCGCCTGATAAGTAGCCCTCGACGCTCTTGTCAAAGGCCGCCCAAACGGCGTTTGAAGGATTGGACGAGGCATGGAACTGCGGGAATCTCTCATCCGAATAGACATCCTTTATCTTATCGGTCAGAGTAAGTGTCAGGAGCAGTTCTCTGGTATAGGAATCCCAGTAGGTCATTCCGTGGAAGAGCCCTGAAACATACCAGGTATTATCGGGCATATAGCCGGTTGAGGCATCTATGGTCATTTCGGGCGAAAGTTTATAGTGACCGTCGCAGGGATTCTTCTGGACATAGCCATCGGGGAATCTCTCGCCGACATCGGTGCATTTCGCGCCGGTCGAGGATTTTGTCGGAATTATGCCGTCCCCCTGAGCCTGCCAACCGGATGTCATATTGATATCCGTGCCCGCTATTATTGAAACATTCATACCGTATTCTTCGTTGCATCTCGTGAGCTCGGTATAGAATTTCGGCATGACCTCATAATGCATATAATCGCTCTTGCGGATAATTTCGGCATTCTTTACCGGGTCGAGCCATCTCGCCTTCATCTGCTCATAGGCTTCGGTCGGGCAGAAATCCCAGATGCTGCCCCAGTGACCCGCAACCTCGCAGAGATAGGGAACAAGCGCGTTGAGAACATCATCGAGGAAGCCGAGTTTTGTGGCCTCAACAAGCCAGTGATAATCATCCTCGGCCATGGTGCCGTGCTCTATGAATCTGACAAGATTATTCTCGTCAAACTTCACCTGCTGGGTGAGAATATCATAGGCCATGCCGGCTCCGCCCGCGGCGGGAACGGTGATACAGGCGTTTTTCACATCTTGCTTATGGCCGAAAAGAGTGAGATAGGTCGCGGTGACCTGGCC
>JAFZOE010000306.1 GCA_017552845.1 Clostridia bacterium | reverse complement strand
GGGCAGCGAAACGCACTACATGGCCGATGCCGCCGCGCGCCGCGCGCTCTATGATGAGCTTGAACGCTATCAGCCTTTCAATAAAGTCAAAATCGACGACGACGGTGTGATAACTCCGAATGAATAATAATTAAGGACAGGTCAGCGGCCTGTCCTTTCATTTTATTTATATAATTCAAGTACTTCGCCGAAATATTCTTTAAGCGGCAGTGTCGAGCCCGAATGCTTTCCTTCCGGAACAATTCTGAATCTTTCGTTTTTCAGAAAATTCTCCGTGAAACTGTGGGTGTTTATAACCTCGTCGCTTCCGCCGATGATACAGCTCACTTTGTCCCTGTCAAGTTTCTGAAGCAGACCGAAAAGAGCGATAAACTGCGTTATATCCCCTTTATAGTCAAGCTCGGGAAGGTGATAAAACGGCATCAGGCAGGGATTGATGAGTATGGCCGGCAGACCTGTTTCGGCGGATAGTACCGCGGCGAAAAATCCGCCGAGGCTCGTGCCGGTAATTATATCGGGTTTCTTCTGAGAAACTATAAATTTCAGGCTTTCAATCACGCTATTCGGCGTGACAGCGTCATAATCTATTGACGGCGAAACTATATTATCATATCCCGCTTCACGCAGAGCGGTGAAAGCCGAATTCTGCGGCTCACCCTGATAACCGTGAATATTGAGTATTTTCATTTTTCGTTCCTTTACATTCTATTATTTAACAGTAAAATCCCATTATCTTGACATCTTTTTTATCCTTGTAATCTTCGGGATTAAAATAGTATGATTCTCCGTCCCATTGCTGATGGAATCTTATAGTCATTGTCTCGTCGATTTCAATTGTTACAAAAACACAGAATTTTTTATCCGGAAAATCGTATTTAAGCTTTGCAAGCATCATTTTACCGAGTTTTTCGCCGGCAACACACAGCTTTTCAAAATCTTTGCGCTTGGGATTGTCAACAATATGTATATGATTATCCACAGCCTCCAGAGCCGTTCTGTCCATACCTTTTATGGTTCTTTCTTCCGGATTCGGCAGGATGTCTGACTCTTCTAAAAACGAAGTATCAAAAAATCTATAAAATACATATTCATTTCCGGCTGTGTCTTTTATAGTTCGAAATTCAAAAAGACTTGTGATTGAATCGAGAAATTCAGCCGGTTTCATTTTGTTATATATTAAATCAAAATGATATTTCATTTACATTCTCCCGTATTTTTCCTCAATTCTCTTGAGGATTGTCGCTGATGAAATCTGCGTGATATATACCTTCTGTTTTCCGTCCTTTTCGCAGACGACGAAGGATTTGGGTAAATCGGTGCTGTAATCCTCGATTTCGCCCGCCTTTGACGCTTTTGAGAGATAATCATTTGTTATCGCGGCGTCAGGTTTGGCGACTGTCGTTGTGTCGAGGTCGAATATTCCGATTATTTCATCGGTTTTTACGGCTTTTTCCGCGCTCAGATACAAATACATCAGCCTATTTCCTCCGCGGCGCCGTTTTTAATTTCAAAAATCTTGCCCTTTTCTTTTCTGAGCAGAGTTGAGGGCTCACAGCAGGTGATAAATACCTGGCGGTTGTCGAGATAATTGAGAATAAAGGTCTGGCGCTTTTCGTCGAGCTCGCTCATCACATCATCGAGCAGAACAACCGGAGCCTCGCCCGCGGTTTTTTCTATCATCGATGCCTCTGCAAGTTTCAGCGAGAGGGCGCATGAGCGCTGCTGACCCTGCGAGCCGTAAATCTTCGCATCGCTGCCGTTGATTTTAAGTATCAGATCGTCGGCGTGCGGGCCCGCGGTGGTATAGAGCTTCTTTATATCCGATTCCCATGATCTGTCGATATTCGTGCGCAGTTTCTTCGCTATATCTTCAATATCAATGTTTTCGGGTGAGAAATCATAGTAGAAATCAAATGTCTCTCTGCCGGAGCTCACTTCGCTGTAAATCTCCGAGGCGGTTTCATTGAGCTTTTCAACATAATCGAGGCGGTATTTGACTATCTTTGAGCCGAGTTTAATCAGCTCCTCTTCCCAGGGCTCGAAATAGAATCTGTTTTCCCTGCTCTTATCGCTGAGCTTCTTGAAAAGATTGTTTCTCTGATTGAGCGCGCGGATATATTTCGACATAATCAGCGCGTAATTCGGCTTCATAAGGCTGAGAGCAACATCGAGAAGCTTGCGGCGCTCCGAAGGGCCGTCCTGAACTATTCCGAGAGTGACGGGCGAAAAGACAACCGCGTAGAATGAGCCCATAAGCGCGCGGGGGGATTCCTCCTTCACGCCGTTGAGAATCAGCTCTTTTTTCTGATTGATTTTCAGCTGAGCGCTCTGCTCCCTGCCGTGAGAGATGAATTTTGTCTCGATTTTTGCTTCGTCTTTTTCTTTTTTTATCAGCTGGATATTTTTTCTCGCCCTGAAGCTGTAAAAGCCGGTCATCATCCAGATACTCT
>JAFZOE010000305.1 GCA_017552845.1 Clostridia bacterium | reverse complement strand
CCCGCGGTACCACTCAAATTGCGCATAAAGCGCCTCTCAAATACTTTAACGCAGCTTTACGGGGAGGTTCTACTTGCAAAAGCGCTTTCTTCCTCCCGGCTCGGAAGCTACAGATTCATATCATCTGCCGGCGGCTCGCACCATACGCCGCCTCTCTGAAGGCATAGGATATAATCCCTCTTCGTCACAGCCTTTATAAGTATAAAATATAATAAAACAACTTTTGTGAAATGTCAATACAAAATTTTTGAATTTTTAGGTATTATTGACAATTACAGCTGATTTCTTATGATTTTACCGCTTATTGTCTTGGGTAAATCATCGCGGAATACAACCAGTCTCGGGTATTTATAGGGAGCTGTATGCTCCTTGACATAATTCTGGATTTCCTTCTTGAGCTCTTCGGTGCCCTCGGTTCCCTTGGTGAGCACTATGCTCGCCTTGACTATCTGACCCCTGATTTCATCGGGAGCCGCGGAAACGCCGCATTCAAGCACATAAGGAAGTTCCATGATTACGCTCTCGATTTCAAACGGCCCTATGCGGTAGCCGGATGACTTGATGACGTCATCGACTCTGCCGACATACCAGAAGTTGCCGTCCTCATCGCGCCAGGCGGTGTCGCCTGTATGATACATATTCTGCCTGCGGCATTCAATATTTTTGTCTTCCTCATCGATATACTGCTTGAAGAGGCCGACAGGATCTCCCTTGTCGATTCTGATAACGATTTCGCCTGTCTCGCCGTCAGCAACGGGATTTCCGTCGGGATCGACTATATCAACATCATACTGCGGTGACGCCTTGCCCATTGAGCCGTGGCGGACCGTCGAACCGATGAGATTGCCGATAACAAGCGTAGTCTCTGTCTGGCCGAAGCCCTCCATTATCTCGAGACCCGTCGCCTTCTTGAACTGAATGGCGACCTCGGGATTGAGCGCCTCGCCCGCCGTCGTCATATGTTTGACGGATGAGAAATCGTATTTCGTTATATCTTCCTTGATAAGCATTCTGAGCATCGTGGGCGGCGCGCAGAAGGTCTTTATTTGATACTGAGCGAAAAGCGGAAGGATATCCGCGGAATTGAAGCGGTCAAAATCATATACGAATACCGCTCCCTCGCACATCCACTGGCCGTAGAGCTTGCCCCAGAGAGCCTTGCCCCAGCCGGTGTCGGAAATCGTGAAGTGCAGGCCGTCGGGCTCGCAGCAGTGCCAGTATTTCGCAGTCACGAAGTGGCCGAGAGGATAGGTATGCTTATGCTCGACCATCTTGGGGTTGCCGGTAGTTCCCGATGAGAAGAATATCAGCGCGGTATCGTCTCCGCCGGGAGTATCCTCGGTTCTCGGGAAGTGTGAGGAGAATCTCGGATATTCCTCATCGAAATCGTGCCAGCCCTCGCGCTTGCCGCCGACAAGAATCTTGTTGACGACGCTCGGGCACTCCGCCGCCGCTCTCTCAGCTATTTCGCAGGTATCGCCGAAGGCGGTGCAGACTATCGTGTTTACATGGGCGGCATTGTATCTGTAAATGAAATCGTGATCCTTGAGAAGGTAGGTGGCGGGAATCGCGACCGCGCCCATCTTATGAAGCGCAATCATCGCGAACCAGAACTGATAATGACGCCTGAGAACGAGCATTACCCTGTCGCCTTTCTTGATGCCGAGCGAGGCGAAGTAATTCGCGACTCTGTCGCTCTCCTGCATAATCTGGCGGAAGGTATATCTTCTCTCGGTCTTGTTGATATCGAGGTGAATCATCGCGAGCTTGTCGGGGTATTTTCTCGCGATTTTATCGACTATATCATAGCCGAAATTGAATTTTTCGGTGTTCTCGAAATGAATACTTTTAAGCGAACCGTTTTCATCCTCTTCGCATTTCGCGTAATGGTCAACGATGAGACCGGTCGCGGGGCGCGTGTCGGCAATCGTGCGTCGGAAATCCTCTTCACCCGCCTTCTTTTCGCCGGGCAGAATCATCGCGATAAATACGCAGTCCTTACCGTCAACGGCGATCATTCCGTGAGGCGTGGAGGAATTATAGAAGATGCTGTCGCCCTCGTGAAGCAGCTCCTGCTTCTTGCCTATCTGAACGAGCAGAGAGCCCGAAACGACGAAGTCGAATTCCTGACCGTCGTGCTTCGTGAGATGTATCGGCTTATTCTGAAGCTCCTCGGAATACTGATAGGTCACATAATACGGCTCGCCGATTTTTTCCTTGAAATTCGGCGCCATATTCTGAATCGTTATTCCGTCCTCCTCGGCGGTGTTTTCGCCCTTGCCCTTGCGGGTGACGGTATAGGAGGAAAGATGAGCGGACGAGCCCTCGAGCAGCTCGGTGAGCTGAATACCCAGAGCGATTGAGCACTTATGAAGGAAGGTGAAGGGCAGATCCGTCTTCCCCGCCTCGTATTCGAGATATTCCCCAACGGAAACCTCGGTTTTTTCGGCCATCTGCTCGGGTGTATAGCCGAGAATATCGCGCATCTCCTTGATACGCTCGGCTATTAGAGTCAGCCTGTTCATTTCATTCAGAGCTTTTGCATCCATATTGTTTTCTCCTTTTTGAGGATTTATTTTACTTATAATGTTTTCTGTCATCCTGAGCGCAGCGAAGGATCTCAATAACGAAATATTCCTGAATCTGCGATTCTTCGGCGTTCGCCTCAGAATGACATTGGAAAGGATATAATCCGGAGCTCATTGCGCGACCCGAAATTCCGGATTTCTGATTAAACAAAAAATCCCGTCTCAAGATAACTTGAGACGAGATATAATTCCCGCGGTACCACTCAATTTGCGTTTTCACGCCGCTCTTCGGATTCAGACAAATCCTATGCACTAACGCAGCAGACTCGGGAGGCATCTACTCGCTTTCGCTTTTGGACCTCCGGCTCGGAAGGGATGGGCTTAAAAACGCTCGCTGTCGGGATCACAGCACCCCCGACTCTCTGAAAACTACCTGTTTTTGCCGTCTTCGTCATTGCCTTTGAATATTTGATTGACCGTATTCTATCACCGCAAAACGCATTTGTCAAGCATTTTTTACAAAAAATTCTTTGCCTGTAT
Source organism: Clostridia bacterium (assembly GCA_017552845.1). Lineage (GTDB taxonomy): Bacteria > Bacillota > Clostridia > Oscillospirales > Acutalibacteraceae > CAG-177. Next base: position 1,475 of record JAFZOE010000305.1, on the reverse strand, counting down.
TGCAGAATATACAAATTCTTCGTCTGCAAACGCTCGTTCTGAATGAAAAACCCTCTCCGCCGGGAGAGGGTTCATTTTTATTACAATATAGCTTATTTCTTCAGCCCGAGCTTTTCTATTGATTCCTCGCGCATTTTGTATTTGAGAATCTTGCCGGCCGCATTCATCGGGAGCGCATCTACAAAGAGGAAATATCTCGGGACCTTGTGCCTTGCGATATGGGAATTGCCGAATTCGCGCATCTCATCCTCAGTGGATTCCTCGCCGTCGTGAAGCACTATCCAGGCGCAGGCCTCTTCGCCGTATCTCTCATCGGGAACGCCGACAACCTGAACATCGCGGACTTTCTCATGAGTGAGATAAAATTCCTCAATCTCGCGCGGATAAAGGTTTTCACCGCCGCGGATTATCATATCCTTGAGACGGCCCGTGACCTTGAAATAGCCGTCGGGAGTGCGGCAGCAGATATCGCCGCTGTGAAGCCAGCCGTCCTTGTCAATCGTTTCGGCAGTCGCCTTGGGCATTTTATAATAGCCCTTCATTATATTGAAGCCGCGCGCGACGAATTCGCCGTTTTCGCCGTCGGGAAGCTCTTCGCCCGTTTCGGGATCGATAATTTTGCACTCAACGCCCGGGAATGCGGAGCCGACGGTCTCAACTCTGTGATCCTCATCCTCGTTGACCTCGCCCATCGTGCTGCCGGGGGCGGATTCGGTCATTCTGTAAACGGAGAGAATCTCAATCATATGCATCTCACGCGCCGCCTGCCTCATAAGGTTGGGAGGGCAGTTTGAACCCGCCATAATGCCGGTTCTCATATGCGAGAAATCGGTCTTTGCAAAATCCTCATGGTTGAACATGCCTATAAACATGGTCGGCACGCCGTTGAAGCAGGTGATTTTTTCATCATTTACGCAGGCGAGCGAGGATTTGGGCGAATAATACGGCATCGGGCAGAGCGTTCCGCCGTGAGTCATCATCGAAGTCATCGAGAGCGTCATTCCGAAGCAGTGGAACATCGGCACCTGAATCATCATTCTGTCGGCGGTCGACAAATCCATTCTGTCGCCGATAATCTTACCGTCGTTGACAACGTTTCTGTGGGTGAGCATAACGCCCTTCGGGAAGCCGGTCGTGCCCGAGGTATACTGCATGTTGCAGACGTCGTCGGGTTTAACTGCGGCGGCTCTTCTGAGCACTTCCTCATGAGGAACGAGCGAGCTTCTCGCCATGACCTCCTCCCAGGTGAGGCAGCCCTCCATGCGGAAGCCGACCGTGATTACATTGCGCAAAAACGGCAGATGCTTTGAATACAGAGGCTTGCCGGGGGTCAGCGTCTCAAGCTCGGGGCAGAGTTCTTTTATGATTTCTTTATAATTTGAATCCTTGCAGGATTCTATCATAACGAGCGTATGCGTATCGGATTGCCTGAGCAGATACTCGATTTCGTTGATTTTGTAGGCGGTGTTGACCGT
>JAFZOE010000304.1 GCA_017552845.1 Clostridia bacterium | reverse complement strand
TTTTTGTTAAAAATTACGAATTTTAATATTAAACAAAAAAACAGTTGCAAATTTGGTCAAAAGTGATAAAATTATTTTGGCAAAAAAAGAATTCATATATGGAGGAATTATTTATGTCAGTAAAAGTAGCAATTAACGGTTTCGGCCGCATCGGCCGTCTCGCATTCCGTCAGATGTTCGGCGCAGAAGGTTATGAAGTTGTCGCAATCAACGACCTCACCAAGCCCTCAATGCTTGCAAACCTTCTTAAGTATGACACCGCTCAGGGCGGTTACTGCGGCAAAATCGGTGAGAACCTTCACACCGTAACTGCAGACGACGATGCCGGCACCATCACCGTTGACGGCAAGACTCTTAAGATCTATGCAATCACCGACGCCAACAACTGCCCCTGGGGCGAACTCGGCGTTGACGTAGTTCTTGAGTGCACAGGTTTCTACTGCTCCAAGGAAAAGAGCATGGCTCACATCAATGCAGGCGCAAAGAAAGTTGTTATCTCCGCTCCCGCAGGCAACGATCTCAAGACCATCGTTTTCTCAGTAAACGAGAATACCCTTACAGCTGATGATCAGATCATCTCCGCTGCTTCCTGCACCACCAACTGCCTTGCTCCCATGGCTAAGGCTCTTAACGATTATGCTCCCATCCAGAGCGGTATCATGAGCACCATTCATGCTTATACCGGCGATCAGATGATTCTTGACGGTCCTCACAGAAAGGGCGACCTCAGAAGAGCACGCGCAGGCGCTGCAAACATCGTTCCCAACTCCACCGGCGCAGCAAAAGCTATCGGCCTTGTTATTCCCGAGCTCAACGGCAAACTCATCGGCTCAGCTCAGAGAGTTCCCGTTCCCACCGGTTCCACCACTATTCTTGTCGCTGTTGTCAAAGGCGCAGACGTTACCAAGGAAGGCATCAACGCCGCTATGAAGGCTGCCGCTTCCGAATCCTACGGTTACAATGAGGATCAGGTTGTTTCTTCCGACGTTATCGGCATGAAGTTCGGTTCACTCTTTGACGCTACTCAGACCATGGTTTCCAAGATTGATGACGATACCTATCAGGTTCAGGTTGTTTCTTGGTATGACAACGAGAACAGCTACACCAGCCAGATGGTAAGAACAATTAAGTATTTCGCAGAGCTTGCGTAATTACTGAATAATGAATATAATCCGCAAGGTTAAATGCCTTGCGGATTTTTTCAATATATGATATGATTTATTCAACAACAATTTCAGGAGTATAAACATGTCCTTAAACCGTCTGGATAAGATTATCGCTCTCAACTGCAATGTTTCCCGAAAAGAAGCGAGAGAACTGGTAAAATCGGGTAAAGTAAAAGTTAACGGCAATATCGTTCTTCGCAGTGAAGAACTAGTGGATTCTTCTGCTGACAGCATAAATGTCAACGGTTTTGAATTTGCGTCAAAGAATCATATTGTCATTATGATGAATAAGCCTGACGGAGTAATCACTGCAACAAAAGACGATAACAAAAAAACTGTTATTGACCTTATCCCCGATAATCTTATGCGCCGCTCTCTCTTCCCCTGCGGTAGACTTGATAAGAATACTGAAGGATTGTTGATAATAACAGATGATGGCGAATTATGCCACAGGATAGTCAGCCCGTCTCATCATGTTTATAAAACATATATTGCCACTCTCACAAGACCGCTCGATTCAAAAGCAATCGCATCGCTCGAAAACGGCGTAGTATTATCGGACGGGACTCAATGCTTACCTGCTAGAATTAATTATTACAAAGATGATTACGGATACTGTTGCAAGATTAAGATACGAGAAGGAAAATATCATCAGGTTAAAAGGATGTTCCTTGCAGTCGGAAACCACGTAGATAAACTGAAACGCACGGCAATCGGAGCACTTAAACTT
>JAFZOE010000303.1 GCA_017552845.1 Clostridia bacterium | reverse complement strand
CTTCGGCCTCGTCGATAATTGATTGAAATTCCGCTTTTCTCGTTTCCGAACACTGGAATTTACCCGCTTCTATTTCTTCCATAATCTTATTTATGGCGGGCAGTTTGCGCCTGCGGAGTTCATAAGTGTTGCAGAAGCGGTTGAACTGAGGATAGTTTTCGGGATCGGAATGAACATTTTCAATCTCGCCGAGAATAAGCGCCTTTGCGAGATTGAGAACGGAATCGTTTCTTCCGACCTCGTGATACTGATCGAGGAAAATCCAGGTGTTATCGGGCAGAACGGCGGTCGAAGCGTCGATTCTGCCGTCTGGAGAAATATAGCTGTGATCGGGATAATCGGGGCTCTCGTTGACCTGTCTGTAACCCTCGGGCAGAGCCGCGCCATCTGCTGCGCCTGTCGCTCCGAGAGTGGTAGAGCCGAGATTTATTACTCCGTCTGTGTTATATTTTTTCGCGGAATTGACGCATCCCAGGAAAGAATACATTTTCTCGCCGAAATTCAGATTTGAGCCGGAGATTGAATTTATAATGACGCCGTCCGCCGCTGCTTTGAGCAGGTTTTCCCTGAGATTCAGCCTCGCCTGCTGGAAGCGGTCCGTTCTCTCTTTAAGAGTTGAATGCGCCGCGTCGCCGAGATACTTAACGGCGAGCTCGTCATATCTGTAGGAGGGGACCATCGCCCAGAACTGCGGGCAGTTAATCATTATTGTATCGAGCACCGAATTAACGAGCCCCTTGAGAGCGAGGTTGAACGCCTCCTCGGGAAGCAGATGCAGCAGGGTATTGATAATATATCCGATAGTGCCTCTGCCTTTTTCCTCTTTGATGATTTCGGCAAGGAAATCATGATGAAGGTATTCGGCGGAAACATTGAAATTGTGCGCGTATATATCCGCTACAATCGGCGTGCCGTCAAGGCATGCGACTATATTGATTATTTTATCGATTTTATCGTGGCCGAACTGATCAAGATAAGCGGTGAGGATAGTGCCGCCGAGGCTGACTGGGAGAAGAGATACCTTTTCGCAGCCTCTCTGCTCTTTTACCATCTCTATAAACTCATCGAGTTCAGCGGCGCTTTTCATCGGGTCGCCGACAAGATTGAAGGTGAAAAAATAAAAATTATCCTCACCCGTTATCGCGGTAACCTTCTGCATGGGGACCATGAGATATACCCAGTCCTTATCCTCCTGAAGCATTTCGCTCACGGGATAATTCCAGCGCTTTGTCTTGAGATTGTTGACGTGGTCGCCGCTCATGTTGCATCTCTGGGGAGCAAACGCCGCGCAGCCCACATCATAAGCCCTCTCATAGACAAAATCCGCATTCTGAATAAATGCAACCGTTGCGAGCTTTTTGAGAAGAGCGGTGAATTTTTCCTTCGCGGCGCGCGTATCGGGGAAAAACATTGAGCCGCCAATGGGGTTGCCGTTTGAATCAAACATCTGCCTGTCATTCTCATCATAGAGAAAAGTCGGGGAATGATTGATTCCCGGCAGTATTATTACGGGATTAACTTTCTTTTCCATATTGCACCGTCTGTTGAATTATTTTGAGAAATAGTCGCTTTCAATGTAGTCAACGCCGAGTGATTTGCAGTAGCTCAGAGAGAGCAGGTCGTTTGCTGTCCATACAGCGACAGCGAGGTCTTTGTCATGGAATTCCTTTATCATATCTTCGGTGATTACTTTGTAATCGCAATCAATTGAAATGCCGTATTCAAAGCATCTCTCGTAACCCGTATCACCCTCGCCGTAGGTCAGCATAAGCGGAAGATCGGGGAAGAGCGCGCGGGCTTTCAGCAGATTTTCAAAATCAAACGACTGTAAAATACATTTCTGAAGGTCATAGGTCTCTGCGGCTATATCGAATATTTCCCTGACCTGCTCGTCAGAGAAAGCTCCCTTGAGCTCGATGAAGCAGATAAGATCATACTTTTTCATGATTTCGAGGTATTCCTTGAATGTGCAGAGATATACCTTATCAAAGCCCTTGCTGTTCTTTATCGGTTTTGCAGTAAGTTCGGCAAAGGTATGGTCGGCAACCTCGAGCTCGGTTCCGTCTTCGAGCGTAACCTCGCTGTTGTGAGAGCAGACATATACGCCGTCGCTTGTCATTCTTATATCGGTTTCGCAGCCGCCGAAGCCGTTCTGAGCCGCTTTTTCAAAGGCGAGAGCCGTATTCTGATGATAAACTCCGCTGTAGCCTCTGTGGCCGATGAAGCAGATATTGTTTTCAACGGGCATAAATAATCCTCCGATTGCCGTGAATAAAGCCATAATTGCCGCCGAGAGCATTTTTATAAAAAGCTGAAAACTCATTGGAGCACCTCCGAAGTGTAGCCACTGATATATTCCTCGCTGATTGCTGTATCGCTTTCGTCCGTTACATTTCCGCTCTCATCGGAGATTGATTCTTCAAGAGTTTCGGACGTCGCCTCGGTTGTGGTTTCGATTTCCTGTGCCTCAATGGCTTCGGTATTGCCCTCTATTACGGGCAGAACGTATTCGCTCTTGAGCTCAAACATATTTCTGCCGGCCGTCTCAAAATCCTCGGGCGTATTCTGAGCGAGCAGTGCGTCATAATTCTCTTTATCTGTCTCTTCACCGTTGATGAGCAGTTTCTCCTCGCCCTCGGTGAAGAATTCGGTGGCGTTGAATACCTCAGCCATCTTGTAATCGCTGATTGAGTAAACCGAGAATGTTTTCTGCTCTTCGGTTTCCTCAGTCACAAAAATCTTGTTTTCGCGCTCGATATAGTCTATGCTGCCGTTTGTGCCGAGCGAGCCAAGCAGGCGGATTTCAAAGCCGTCATAACTGAATATACTGACCTTCGAGCCGGGGAATTCTCCCTCCGATAAAAGCAACTCGGGAATTTCGTCGCCGTCAATGAACTTAACGTCAAAGCGGCATTCCTCAATCTCAAGCTCATAGCCGAGCACGGTCTTTTTGCCGTTTATGGCGTCGAGCAGAAATTCCTCATATTTATCCTGCCAGAGCGATAAATCGGGCTGAGGAAGTGTGGTGTCAGTTGTGGTTTCTGTTGTCGTTTCTTCTTTTTTGAAAGGATTATTGAAACTGCATGAGGTCAGCAGAATGACCGCCGCGCAGATAATTACCGAAGCAATGATGATTTTTTTTGTTTTCATATTTTCTCTCCTTAATAAGTGTTGATAATGTGTGAAAATCGGGTTATAATTAAGGGGAAATCACTCATCTTTGAGCTCGTCAAGCGTGAGCTTATATGCGGGCAGGAATTCCTTTATGAAAATATCCGCCTCGGGCAGACCGAGTTTTTCAATCGCCTTCTGTGTGCTCTCGGCGGCGTTTACAAATTCAGTGTTTCCCGCCTGAGCTTCCTGCATGCATTTTATCAGCGCGCTGATTTTATCCGCCGCTTTTATGTATTTCCTCAGCTCCGCGTCCTTTTCATCGGGCGTGAACGCGCCGTCGAAATCGGGCCTTAGATCTTCGGGAATCATATTGAGCAGAGTCGCGCTCGCGGCGTCCTCCATGGTCTTGTAGGCCGCGCGCACCTCGCTGCTGTAATACTTCACCGGTGTCGGCATATCGCCGGTCAGCGTCTCGGGCGCATCGTGATACAGCCCGAGGAAGGCCGCTCTCTCGCTGTCGAGAGATTTGCCGAAGCGCCTGTTGCCGATGACGGTCAGGGCGTGGGCAATCACTGCCACCTCAAATGAATGCTCTGCGAGATTCTCGCTGTGCTCATTTCTCATGAGCGCCCAGCGGTTTATATATTTCATTCTGGATATCATGGCAAAGAATCCGTTATCCAAATCAATCACTCCTTTATTCTTTTATTTTATCATAAATATAAAAACATTTCAATCACGGAAAGGAAAAATATATGCCGGATTTTTCAGCTGAAAAATTCATAAAAGAGCTCGATGCTTTCTTCGCCCGCGAGGATCTGACAGGCGCGGGAGAATACCTGCGCGCCGTTTATGCCGAAACGGACAAAGCGGGCGATGACAGAGGCAAACTCACCGTTCTCAATGAGATGATAGGCTTCTTCAGGCAGACGGCCGAGGAAGAAGCCGCGCTTGACGCGATTTCAGAAGCGTTTGAACTGATTGAAAAAACGGGCATTGCCGGCGAAATATCCGGAGCAACTATTTACCTCAATTGCGCGACCACCCTCAAATGCTTCGGCAGGAGTGCCGAGGCAATGCAGTATTATGAAAAAACGCAGTCGGTCTATGATAAAAAGCTCGATAGGAATCATCCGCTTGTCGCCGGTTTATATAATAACAAGGCGCTCGCCCTTCAGGATCTCGGCGAGATTGAAGAGAGCGAAAAATGCTTCAGAAAAGCGATTGAAATCACGCTTACAGACAGCGCCAACGCCCTT
>JAFZOE010000302.1 GCA_017552845.1 Clostridia bacterium | reverse complement strand
CTCATGGGATTCCCTGTCATGAACTATAATCGGCAGATCAAGCTCGTTTGCAAGAATTATCTGCTCCTCAAAGAATCTGAGCTGAACATCACGGGGCGAAAAATCATAATGATAATCAAGCCCGATTTCACCGACCGCGACGCATTTTTCATCCCCGAGCATTTCCCTGAGCTTCGGCAGATAACCGGCTTCGCAGGCCGCGGCCTCATGAGGATGAATCCCGCAGGCGGCGCGAATAAAGGGATACTCACGCGCGAGTGAGAGAGAATACTGAGATGTCGCAATATCGGTGCCGCAGTTTATAACTGCGCAGACATACTTATCCGGAAGAGAAGCGAGCAGCTGAGCGCGGTCTTCGTCAAACGCCTCATCATTATAATGAGCGTGTGAATCATAGATATTTGCCATTATCTTATCTTCGTGCCGTTTGCGATGCCGTCAACGAAAATAACCTTGATTTCTTCGCCCGCGTCGGCGGCGAGAATCATGCCTTTGCTCTCAACTCCGCAGAGGGTAGCGCTCTTGAGATTTGAGACGAGAATTACCTTTTTGCCGATAAGCTCATCGGGCTTGTAATAAAGGGCAATTCCGCTCGCGACGGTTCTGTCTTCGCCGGTGCCGTCATCAAGAGTGAGCTTCAGCAGTTTTTTTGCCTTGGCAACCGGCTCGCACGCCTTGACTTCGGCAACTCTCAGATCGACTTTCGCAAAATCGTCTATACCTATTTTAGCTACGCCTTCGATTTCGTCTCTGAGCGGATTCGATGGCGCTTTATTGAGGGAAGCGAGCTCTTCAAGCTCCTTCTCGGGATCGAGACGCGGGAAGATGATATCTCCCTTGACTACGGTATAGGTCTCTTCTTTGCCGAATACTCCGCATTCCTCCCAGTCTTCCACGGGAGCTAGGCCGAGCTGAGTGCGGATTTCCACGCTTGTTTCGGGCATAAACGGAGCAACAAACACGCTTATAATTCTGATACTCTCGCAAAGATTATACATTACCTCTGCCAGACGGGCTTTGTTGCTCTCATCCTTGGCGAGCGCCCAGGGAGCAGTCTCGTCAATGTATTTATTGGTCCTTGAAATGAATTTCCAGATGCTTGTGAGCGACTCCGAGAAATTAAGTGCATCGAGATATTTCTCCGCTTCTGTCTTTGTTTCTGCGGCGAGCGCTTTGAGCTCGGCGTCAAATTCGCCGTCTTCCCTCTCAGCGGGAATCGTGACGTCAAAGTATTTGCAGACCATCGCGACGGTTCTCGAAACAAGGTTTCCGAGGTCGTTCGCAAGGTCGGAATTGATTCTGTTGATAAGATTCTCATTTGAGAAAATACCGTCTGCGCCGAAGGCAACCTCGCGCAGCAGATAGTATCTGAGCGCATCGACTCCGTATCTCTCAGCAAGCTGAACGGGATCGACAACATTGCCCTTGGATTTGCTCATCTTGCCGCCGTCAAGCAGCACCCAACCGTGGCAGTAAACCTTCTCGGGCAGAGGAATATCAAGCGACATAAGGAATGCAGGCCAGTAGACCGTATGGAATCTCGTGATATCCTTGCCGATAAGATGAACATCGGCGGGCCAGAATTTTTTGAAGAGCGAATCATCCTCGGAACCGTAGCCGAGGGCTGTGATATAGTTGGTGAGCGCATCAAGCCAGACATAGATTACGTGATCCGGATTGATGGGAACGGGAATTCCCCATTTGAATGTGGATCTTGAAATACAGAGATCCTGCAGACCTGGCTTGATGAAGTTATTCACCATCTCCGTCTCGCGGTGGGCGGGCTCAATGAAGCCGGGATGAGCGGCATAGTATTCGAGAAGCCTGTCGGCATACTTCGAAAGCTTAAAGAAATACGCCTCTTCCTTCGCGGTGATTACAGGTCTGCCGCAGTCGGGGCAGAGCCCGTCAGCCGCCTGCGTCTCAGTCCAGAAAGCCTCGCAGGGTTTGCAGTAAAGACCTTCATATTCGCCTTTATAGATATCACCCTTCTCATACATTTTGTTGAAAATGAGCTGAACTGCTTTTTCGTGATATTCATCGGTGGTTCTGATGAATTTATCATTGGTGATATTCATCAGCTTCCATAAATCCTTTATGCCGTCAACGATTTTGTCGACATATTCTTTCGGGGTGACGCCCGCCTCTTTTGCCTTATCCTCAATCTTCTGACCGTGTTCGTCGGTGCCGGTGAGAAAAAAGGTATCATAGCCGCGAAGGCGTTTATAGCGAGAAACTGCGTCCGCCTGCACGGTCGAATATGTGTGGCCTATATGAAGCTTATCCGAGGGATAATATATAGGCGTTGTTATGTAGAATTTTTTATCAGCCATATTGCCTCCTATATAAGCGACGCCGCTGCTTTATCGAGCAGAATAACGGTGTCGTCGTGTTTCTGTAAAATCGATGCGGGGCACTGAGGGGTAACCTCTCCCTGTATCATAGCTTTCACCGCTTCGGCCTTTGAGCTGCCGGTGGCGATGAGAATAATCTTCTTTGAGCGCATAATCGAGCCGATTCCCATAGTCATTGCGCTCGTCGGCATTTCGGTATCGTCAAAATAGATTGAGTTGGCGTCAATCGTCGACTGCGAAAGAGTTACCTTCCAGGCCTCATCGGTAAATTCATCACTCGGCTCATTGAATGCGATGTGGCCGTTTCTGCCGATTCCGAGAATCTGGATATCGACGCCGCCCTTGGCCTTGATGGCCTCGGCGTATCTTCTGCTCTCTTCAGCTTCATCGGCGTTGCCGTCGAGGAAATTGACCTTAGCGGGGTCTATATCGACCTTTGAAAAAAGATTTTCAAACATAAAGGTCTTGTAGCTGTTCTTGTGCCCCTCGGGCAGGCCGCAGTATTCATCGAGGTTGAAGGTGGTTACATCCTTGAATGAAACCTTTCCCTCGTTGAACTGCTCAATCATATAGTTATAGGTCGGAACGGGAGACGCGCCGGTTGCGAACCCCAGCACGCAAGCGGGCTTTTCATTGACAAAATCGCAGATGATTCTGCCTGCTGCCGCGCCTATTTCCTCCACATTTTCTAGAATTCTGATATCCATTATTTACCCCCGTCAATGATAATCTCTTTGTGGGAATCGGATGAATCGTAAATCGCCTGCATTATCTTTGAGGTCAGCACGGCGTTGTCAATATACTGCCTGTTTTTGCCGCCGCCCTCACCGATGAGACGTATGAAATCGTTGATTTCGTTTTCATACATATTGGTCTCTTTGCACTTTACCTTTTCCTCGGTAAGCATACCGTCCTTCACGCCGTAAATCGTGAAATCGCCGCAGTAGTTAAGGCGTATACCCGCCTTTGTGCCGAGAAAATCAATATAAGTTTCGCTCACGCCTATATTCTGAGCCCAGGCGCCGTTGAAGGTGATTACGGGGCCTGCGGTGCGGATAATTCCGGTAACGGCATCGTCAACATCGTAAGTGCCGTTGACATTTTTGGTCTCCTCGGCCCACATGCCGGTATAGACATAGTTTTTCATATCCACACCGAGCTTGGAGAAAGCCGCGCCCGATGCCGAGAGCGGAGCGGGATCGCCGCAGCAATAGAGAATCAGATCAATATAGTGAACGCCCCAGTCAATCAGAGCTCCGCCGCCCGAGGACGCCTTAGTCGTGAAGTCTCCGCCGAGGCCGGGGATTGAACGGTGGGCGCGGAACGAAGCATAAACCTGATAGACCTCACCGAGCTCGCCCGAATCGATGATATCCTTGATTTTATTGACATAGGTGTTGAATCTGTTGCACACACCGATATTGAGAATCCTGCCGGTTTCATGGGCAACCTTCTGCATTTCAAGAGCCTCGCTGAGAATTCTCGCCGCGGGCTTTTCGCAGAGAACGTGTTTGCCCGCTTTCATGAAATCGATTGCGATTATCGAATGAAAATCATTGTGGGTGCAGACCGAGACGGCGTCAAGCTCGGGATCATTGAGAAAATCGTGATAGTCCTCGACCGCCGTTCCGCAGCCGTATTTTTCGACGCACATTCGCGCCTTCTCCGGAATTATATCGCAGAAATACTTGATTTCGACATTTTCATTTTTGAGGTAGGCCGGAATATGCGCGGCATTCGCGATGGTTCCGCAGCCTATGATTGCAACTTTAACCTTGCTCATATCAACCCTTCTTCCTGAATTAATCGGAAACAGTTCCTTATCATAATATAATATACCAAGAATTATAAAAAGTAAAGGGAAAAATATCGCAAAACTTCTTGATAATTACTGCGGTCAATGTTAATATAAAGGCATAAAAGAAAAAGGAGATTTTATTATGGCGGATTTTAAAATCGGTGTAATAATCGACAGCTTCAGAACGGATATCACAACTGCGGTCAAAAAGGCCGCTTCGGTCGGCGCGCAGGGCATCCAGGTCTATGCGACCAGAGGAGAAATGGCGCCCGAAAATATGAATGAACAGAAACGCTCGGATTTCAGAAAACTCGTCGCGGATAACGGCCTCGTCATCTCCGCTCTCTGCGGAGACCTCGGCGGCGGCTTTGCCGATAAGGATGAAAACCCCGCGAGAATAGAAAAATCAAAGAGAATTCTCGACCTTGCCAAGGAACTCGGCACCGATATAGTCACAACTCATATCGGCGTTGTGCCCTCCGATCCCGGTCACGACAGATTCAAAATCATGCAGGAGG
>JAFZOE010000301.1 GCA_017552845.1 Clostridia bacterium | reverse complement strand
GCACAGCAGCTTCATCGGATCATTCACCGGCTCAAACCAGAGAGCTATTGAGCCGGGCGTATCCACCGCCCAGGGCACGACAAGCGTCTTGTCAAAAAACTCTGCGGATATTCTCGGAATTATATCTCCGAAGAAGGAGCCGAAAAGCACTCCCCAGAAAACCGTGGCGAGGCCGCACCAGAAATACATATCGACCGTTTTCTTCAGTTTTCCGGTCACCTTGAATTTGAATTTCGCTATTCCGCAGCCGATTGCCATCAGCAGGCCGTAGCCCGCATCGGACAGCATCAGGCCGAAGAGAATATAATAGAATATACTCATCACGGGGTTGGGGTCGATATCGTCCTTTGCCGGCATCGCATACATCTCCGTAATCGGCTCAACAGCCGCGGCGAATGGCCTGTTGCGAAGCAGGACCGGGACATCGTCTTCATCGGGAGGATCTCTCACCTCAACCGCCGCAGAAAACCTGCTTTCTAGTTCTTTTGACAGAGTTTCGCATTTATCTGCGGGAATATATCCGGCGAAAGCCACAATCGAATCGCCCGCGCTTGTCTGCTCGAGAGCCGTGTATCGGTCGCGCTTTATGGAGAACCAGTCGCAGGCGAATTTAATATCGTCCCTGTTTGCGGCGAGTTCCTTTATCAGCGCGGTGTCACTCTCGATTTCAGTCTCAGCCTCGGCAATCTTATTTCTCAATCTGCCGTAGCGGACCTCGGGCGCATGCTTTGTAGGATCCGACGGGAATGCAAATTCGAGAGAGCGCAGTGCCGAGAGCACCTTTTCATAAGCCTCGTTATGAGCGAGAATGAAAACACAGCTTCTGTCGGCAGAATGGCTGATAACCTCGCATTCATATCTCTCCTCACCGTCAAGATAAGGGGCGAGCGCAATCGCGAGTTTCTCCGCCGTATAATCATCGGGCAGGGTGCCGATTATTGCCTTAGAGGTTTCCGTTCCCCTGAACTGCATCGGAACATCCAGTTTCAACCACGGCTCAACCGCGTCAATCGCGGCCTGTGAACGGGAAATCAGAGCCTTGTCTTCGCTTATCTCCTTCTCGGCATTGCAGATTTTAAGACAGATTCCGAGAATCTCATCCGCTTCGTCGGATTTTTTGAGATAATCGCTCTCCGACATTTCGGGAAGACCCTTAAGCGAATCGATAAGACTCGATTTCGCGGGGGCATATTTATCAATAATCTCAAGCGCGGTCTGTGCGGTATCAAGATATTTCTCTATTGAGCTTACTACCGGACCGGTCTCAAAATAGCTCAGACCATCGATTTCATCAAGCTTTTTCACTTCCATAACGGAGCGAACCTGCAGATAATCGAACAGCTCTTTCGCAGTCTCGACCGGAGCGATTATTTCCGCATATTTCATTTCAACCTTTGCCAAAAAAACACCTCCTTTACTCAGGATTTATTTCAATGGAATTATTAACCGATTATTTCTTCGGTGAGTTTCGCTATAGCCTCTTCGCTCTTCGCAAGAGCGGCGGCTTTGATTTTTTCCGCCTCGGCGGCAGTGTC
>JAFZOE010000300.1 GCA_017552845.1 Clostridia bacterium | reverse complement strand
TAGGGGCGCGGGTCTCCGGTGGAGACCTCTGCCGAAGGCAGAAGCGCCGACCGAGCCGACAGGCGAGACCGGATATCATCCGCCCGCCAAAAGGATATGCGGAGCATAAAACCGAATACTCGAATTACAAAACGCCGCCCGTTCATCGGACGGCGTTATTCTTCTGCAAACCGGTACGGTTCAATGTTTATTAACGGCAATTCAGTTTCGGATTTGTTATCAGTATTTTGCGCCGAATATTGCGATGAATATACGGTGGAAGAAGGCAACTATGCTTTGCCAGAAGTTACTGCTGTGATCCTGACCGCACCATCTGCATCTGTTGCATTCGTCACATCGGCCGTCATTATTATTATCAATATGATTCCCGGTTGCGGGGAGAGTTACTGTCTTTGTTTCTTTATGACCGTCATAGCTTGCGGTATATGTTTTCTTCCCGCTTTCCGAACACGTTGCCTGCTTTTCGGTTACGCCGGTGACAACGGCATCATAATAAGCTGTATGACTGCTGTCCTTCGAACAAATGTACATCGCCTTTGCCGTGAAGCCATCTGCCCATAGAAAACTGTCGAACCGATAGTCATGGCCGTCTTCTTCCCAGAGTGCAAAGAGAGTAAGGTCCGATTCCGGATCGATGCTGTCGCCCGGCTGATACTCCGGCGACGTTGCATCCGCCCGGCTTGCCCAGCCGAGGAAATGGAATCCGCTCCGCTCAGGTATAATATCGGGTATTATATCGTCAAACGCCCACTGGTTCGCAGGCCCGTCGGTACCGCCGTTCAGATTATAGACCAGGTAATAAAAACGGTCGGCATACTCCCATTCTTCAACGGGTATCAGCTCATATTCGGAGAAATCATCTTCAATCCAGGTCCACTCATCAATCATTCTGACTCCGTGTGAAATCAGATCGTTGAACAATGCTTCCCTTGCGTCTCTGTTTTCTTCAAGTGTTCCGCCGAATTCTCTCAATCCCAATACCGCCTTGACATAGCGCCAGGAAAGCTTGCTGCGTGTGATAGCTTCTAGAGCGTCGTCTGAATCCGCCTCGCTCTCGGCAAGAGACCAGAGCCGGTCAATTCTCTCCGCTTGAGCTTCATCAATTGAAAATGTGTCGCCCATACGGCAGATAAGGTTCACGTGGCCTTTTGTGCAGGCGGTCAGCACATCGATGACTTCCTTGACATATCTTCCGCCCTTACCATAGTAGTTGCTGCAGAATTCCAGCATTTTTTCTTCATAATTGCAGTAGGGGTTCTCAAGAAGCTCCGCAATCAGGTAAGTCCTGAGCTCGCCGAATTCCGTATCGCATCGGTCAACATAATAGTTTCCTTCTTCATAAACGCCCTTGACGCCGTGTCTGTGAAAACACTGTATGTTTTTCTGCAATGTGTTGAAATCGGGGAATATTCCGAGCGTATAGGCATAATTTGTCGTGTAGTCCCAGACATATAATCTGTTGCAGATTGCGGACCAATCCTCAAGGTCCTCAATCCATTCGCTGTTGCTCTGACAGCTGCTGTCATCCAGAGCGTGCGAAAAACAGCACTCGAAAGTGCAGAGGGTTACGATGACATTGTTTTTCGGGCGGACCTGAGAGGGCGCCTTGCGCGAATATGTATAGGCGAGCGTATCGAAAGCTATATTGTTATAGCCTTTTGCCTTGACGGCATCCGCGACCCGGTTGACAAACGAAATCACAGAGCCGGCGTGGGAACCGTTCGCTTCGTCGAGAGCTCTGCAGTTTTCGCATTCGCAATAATCAAGATTATCGGCCTGAGAGAGCGAAACAATCTGAAGGTCTGCTTCGCTGTTGTGTTCTTCCTCAAGAACATTCAGAACCTCATCGAGGACGATTTCATAAACTTCTTCGTTGGTCAGACAAAGCTGAGAGGGAACTCTGCCGCCGTCACGCAGAGCAAAATACTCGGGATGGCTTTCATAATATTTTTCGGCAGAGCAGAAAACGGTTGAGAGCGTATGACAGCTTGCTCCGCCGATGTACGGGATGTTTCCTCCCTGCTCGGGAGCATATGACTGATAAGTGCCGTTCAACTTGTGCGAGACCGAATATAAAGACATCCAGCCGCTGCGCCAGTCGGTATTTCTGTATTCAAAATAGGGTTCATATACGATTTTTTCCTGCGGAAGAGTCATCTTATCCGAAGTCATCACCATTGCGGGATACCAGCCGTAGCATTTGAAACCGCAGAATTTTTCAAGGAATGTATGCACGCCGTAGAGAGTTCCGCGCGAGCCCGCGCCGAAAATTGCGAGGCCGCCATTGAACGGAGCAATGACATACGAATCGGCTGCTTTGCCTTCAATATCGGCGGCAGTATCATAGATAGAGGTCGCCCCGATGCAGAATTTGTATCCGTCAAACGGTTTATCATCGGTGATAATTTCATAAACGCTTTTTTTCAGCTCATACAGATATTCCTGCAGCGTCTCTGCAGCATACATTTCGGTTGAAGTTGCATCCGCAGAAACGACGATTGCGTATTCCTCTTCGCCTGCCAGAGCTTTGCCGGCTGTATAAGCAAAAGAAAATGTCAGAGCGAATATCAGAATAAATGCTGTTACTACTGTCTTTGCATTCTTCTGCATCACGGTACACCTCGATTCATTATGTCAGCTGATTAATATATGGTAATCTGCGCTTGAATTAAAGATTTATTTTTCTCAATTAAAATTATAGCATAAATTAATTGTTTTTCAATATATAATTCATCCCGGAGACCCGGGCTCTCTGTCATCCTGAGCAAAGCGAAGTAGCGCATTGACGCACATACTATTGGAATGAAATTATAATGTTTCTCTTTAACCTGCGATTCTTCGGCGTTCCGCATCAGAACGACAAAATACAGGCGATTTGCTTTCGAAGAGACCGATATTATCCGCCCGTCCAAAGATATTCGGAGCAAGAAACGATTCCAAACCGAAAGCCCTCTCCAACCGGAGAGGGCATCTTGATTTTATAATTCTTTCACGACTTCTTTTCCGTTATATACAACCGTGAATTTTCCTTTGCCGCGGAGTTTATACGAAGTGACTCTGTTGTTTTTCCATTTGATATCGACAGTGACATTTCCCTTTGCTCTGAGGCCCTTGACTTCGCCGCTGTGCCATTTTTCGGGCAGGGCGGGGAGCAGATAAATCCTGCCGTCGCGGCTCTGAAGCAGCATCTCGGTAACTCCGCTTACGAATCCGAAATTGCCGTCAATCTGGAAAGGCGGATGAGCGTCAAACAGATTCTCATAAGTTCCGCCGCCTCTGTGATATCTCACTCCCGTGCTCTTTACGGGG
>JAFZOE010000299.1 GCA_017552845.1 Clostridia bacterium | reverse complement strand
GAACAATGCTTATGAGCGGGCTATCAGAAAATTGCAGAGAATAATTGAACGCGAAGGCGATGCAGGCGGAGCAAGATTAACGCCTGCTTATTTTTTGCAATTGCTCGCAGAAGAAATACGGCAGGAAGAATATGAAAGAATCTTCTCTGCAAAGAAAGCAGGTGATAATAGCTGACCCTATGATTTTTACAATTGAATATCCGAGCTGACCGCGCGCCCGACAAAATAACCAAGATTGGAGGTAAATGCTTATGACAATGATTGCGGTTTGATCATTCAAAGCAAAATCTAAATGGAAGGAAATACTAATTATGACGTAAAAGAAAACTATTCAGAATACACTTATTCTGCGCTTGATGATCCGTTTGACAAAATTGAACTGTCTGACAGCGTAATTCATTCACTTGTGGTGTATTTCACACCACTCATCAAAGAGTACTATTCAAAACATGAAAATGAATAAAACACTATACAGAAAAACACCCAAGACCGAAGCCTTGGGTGTTTTTCTAACTGCATTGAAGCCTTATTTCTACGGCAAATCCGCCTTTGAAGAAATAGGTGTTCGTCCAATGCGCATTTGGTGACCCGGACGAGAATCGAACTCGTGTTACCGCCGTGAAAGGGCGGTGTCTTAGCCGCTTGACCACCGGGCCGGATATGGTAGCGGAAGGTGGATTTGAACCGCCGACACCCCGGGTATGAACCGAGTGCTCTAGCCACTGAGCTATTCCGCCATATACCGCTTCCGTAAAGCGCTTGTATATTATATTATGAAGTTTATGATTTGTCAACAGTTTTTTTGAATTTATTTGAAGGGGCAGTTTTGATTCTACAACAATATATTATTTGTGTTTTTACCTAAACGATAGGTTAAATACAAAAATGGATATCGCGACCAAATCTGCATTCCGATGCTGATTTGGTCGCGCTTATACAAGATGATAATCACCGGGATTGTATAATTCAGGCACAACTCCATAAACCCATACGCAGCGGTATAATAAAGGGGAACGCCTTCGGGCATTCCCTGATTTTATTATTATTCTGCTTTCTCCACTGCCGCGCTGATGAAACCCATAAACAGAGGGTGGGGTTTGTTGGGCCTTGATTTGAATTCGGGGTGATACTGCACTCCGACGAAGAAGGGGCGGTCGCTGAGTTCAACTGTTTCTACAAGATTGCCGTCCGGTGAGATGCCGCTGAGCGTGAGACCATGCTGCTGCAGGATTTCGCGGTAATCATTGTTAAATTCGTAGCGGTGGCGGTGCCGCTCGGAGATTTCTTTTGCGCCGTAGCATTTCTCCATGACCGTGCCGGGCGTGATGACGCAGGGATATGCGCCAAGGCGCAGTGTGCCGCCCTTGTCGATTTCGTCGCTCTGACCGGGCATGAAATCGATAACTTTATTCTTGCAGATTTCGTCAAATTCGCCCGAATTTGCGTCGGTTATGCCTGCGACATCTCTCGCGTATTCAATAACTGCAATCTGCATACCGAGGCAGATTCCGAAATACGGGATATTGTGCTCCCTGGCGTATTTTGCCGAGAGAATCATGCCCTCAATGCCTCTGTCTCCGAATCCGCCGGGCACGATGATTCCTCCTATACCCTCAAAGATTTCATCGCCGTTTTCAGCGGTAATTGTCTCGGAATCTATCCATCTGATTTTTACTTCCGTGTTGTGATAATAGCCGGCGTGGCGCAGAGCTTCTGCGACCGAGAGATAAGCGTCGTGAAGCTGGACGTATTTGCCGACAAGCCCAATGGTTACGCTCTTTTTCTCATTTTTGATTCTCTCAACCAGATCTTCCCATTCCTTCAGATCTGGAGCGGGCGCGTCAATGCCGAGACGCTTGCATACGACAGACGAAAAGTCCGATCTTTCTAGCATCAGAGGCGCTTCATAGAGGCAGGGGAGAGTGATGTTTTCGATAACGCAGTCCTTCGGCACATTGCAGAAGAGCGCGATTTTGTTGAATATCGATTCTTCAAGCGGTTCGTCGCATCGAA
The DNA here is from genome assembly GCA_017552845.1 of Clostridia bacterium. GTDB lineage: Bacteria > Bacillota > Clostridia > Oscillospirales > Acutalibacteraceae > CAG-177. Next base: position 1,287 of record JAFZOE010000299.1, on the reverse strand, counting down.
GCACGATTATATCCGGATTCACGCCCATTCCCTGCAATTCCTTTACGGAATGCTGGGTTGGTTTTGATTTATGTTCGTCTGAGCCTCTTAGATACGGAACGAGGCAGACGTGGATGAAAAGGCTGTTTTCTTTACCGACTTCAAGCGAAATTTGGCGAACCGCCTCGATGAAGGGCTGGCCCTCAATATCGCCTATTGTGCCGCCGATTTCGGTGATGACAACATCTGCGTCGCTGTGTTTGCCGACATTGTAGACAAAATTCTTGATTTCGTTTGTGATATGCGGAATTACCTGAACTGTCGAGCCGAGATACTCTCCGCGGCGCTCTTTATTGAGAACATTCCAGTAGACCTTGCCGGTCGTGAGGTTTGAATACTTGTTCAGGTCTTCATCAATGAAACGCTCATAGTGGCCTAAATCAAGATCTGTTTCCGCGCCGTCTTCTGTCACATAGACCTCGCCGTGCTGATAAGGGCTCATGGTGCCGGGATCGACATTGATATAGGGATCAAGCTTCTGCGCGGCTACTTTGAGGCCGCGCGCCTTGAGCAGTCTGCCGAGCGATGCCGCGGTTATGCCCTTGCCGAGCCCCGAAACAACGCCGCCCGTAACAAAAATATACTTTGTCATTGATTCAACCTCACTTTCGCTCATACCATTCGTTTTTCATTATTTTCCGCTGTCACCGTAGTTTGAAAGAACTCTTGCAGAGGGATCGTTTACATTGCATCCTTCCCATTCTTTGTTGGGCATCCAGAAATCAACTATCATTTCGCCCTGACCGGGGTAGTATTTTTCGAATATCTCTCTGTAAAGCAGGGATTCCTTTGTGAAGGGCGCCGCGTGCGTGTATTCTTTACACTTGGCTTCGAATTCCTCATCCGTATATTTCTTTTCTGCGTATTCCTTCAGATAATCGACCATTGAGTGGCCGACCGCATCTGAAAATGCCGCTTTTTCGCGCATCAGGATGCTTTCGGGCAGATAATCGCCTTCAAACGCATGGCGCAGAAGATATTTGCCCTTGTTGTATTTGTTGAGTTTCATTTCGGGATCGATTGACATTACGTATTTCACGAAGTCAAGATCGCCGAAGGGGACGCGGGCCTCCATTGAATGAACGGAAATGCATCTGTCGGCGCGGAGAACATCATACATATAGAGTTCGCGGATTCTCTTCTGAGCTTCTTTCTGGAAAGCGTCGGCGTCAGGTGCAAAATCCGTATATTTATAGCCGAATAATTCATCGGAGATTTCGCCGGTAAGAAGCACTTTGATATCGGTCT
>JAFZOE010000298.1 GCA_017552845.1 Clostridia bacterium | reverse complement strand
CCCAATAGCGGCAGAGCTTTTCAAGGTATTCCTTTGCCTCATCGGAAAGATCGGGCATAGTCACATTTTTCATCCCGAGCATTCCAGTAATTTTCGGTTCTTTCCATCCGCCGTGATTTTCAATAAGCCTCGTCATGCCCGAAAGAGGCCAGAAGAACTGGGAATGAGCGTGAACCATCCCGTTGTCCGAAATAATACGGAACTGCTCGTCAAGATTTCTTAAATCGTCAAGGCCTTCCTCGCTGAAAGCTTCGGTTACAGAAGTATTGAATCGACAGTCCATAGGCTGGCTCTGATAAACCGTGAATCCCTGCTGAGTTCTTTTTTCGCATATTTGCGAAACCATTTCGGGGCTCTCCTGCGAGAGCTGCCAGTGAGTGTCACCGAGATAATAAAACGGTGTTCCGTCTTCATAAGTAAGGAATTTTTCGCCGTAACGGGTTGTGACAATACCGTGTTTGTATATATCAAGCTCGCCGCTGTAAGAAACGCAGTTCACCTGAGCCGTTCTGCCGTGCAGTGCTGAGTTTTCAGTATCTGAGCATAACGTTTTACACTGCCATGTGCCCTTGGACGGGCAGACGAATCTTGCGCGCCAGATATTGCCGCCGTCCCAAAAACACGGAATAGTATACAATCTTCCGTTTCCGTAAAGCAGAAGGTCTAGCGTAACATCATCAAACGGGTCAGCATATTCTTTTTCGCTTTCAAAAAAGATTTCAGCAACACGCCAGGTTTCGGCTGAAAGCGTCTGCTCCGGCTCTCCGCTGAATAAATCGGTTTTATACTCAACACCTGCGGCATCTCTGGCAGGCGCTTTTTCAATGCGTGATTCATCGGTAAAAGTAACAGCATTCAAAAGTCTGCCGAAAATACTGCCGAGACCTCCGATCACTTTTTCAAAATACAATTCGGTCTGCGATACTAGAGGTTTATCCACCGCGGAATCCTCCGCAAAGACAGGAATAAATAAAACAGAAATTATTGTTATTACAACCAATATAATCAATAGAAACTTTTTCATATAAACATCCACACATTAGCTAAATCATTATTCTAACTGTCATAATCAGAAATTGTAAATCAGATCGGTTATCTTTGCCCAGAAGGGAAGAGAGAGATCAACAAATTCTTTCCAGATTTTTACAATGAGTATCTCCGCTTTTGAAACGGCGCCGACTGACACAAGCTCCGAGCCTTCCTTCTGCGCTAGTTCACATGCCAAGAGGACTCTGTTTTCGCAGGTTCCGTCCTCATGAAGAGTGATTGCTCTCGGTCCCCAGTTAATCTTTCTTAAAAGAACATGGGGCTTAATGCTCGGCGTGTTGATAATATCAATACCGTCGATTTCGACGGTAAAGCTGTTATAGTGATCATGTCCGCAGAAGATTGCGCGCACATCACCGTTTTTGCTCATTGCATCAAGCTCGCCGTAATTGTAATAACCCGGGCAAGGCTTTTCGAAAATATAGCCGTCCTTAACATTGGTATAATTCGGAACAGGCGTGAGATCGTAAGCCGCCGTTTCGTATTCTCTGTCACCTGAGCCACTTTCGACTTTTGGAAAAAGCTTGTCATAGATTTCCTGCACGATAATGTGCTGAAATACTACAGACGGCACATACTCACCGCCGTTTGCCTCTTTCAGTTCTTCCGCCTTTGCCTTATACCATTCAATCTGGTCGGCATGAACAGAATCATAACCTTTATCCTCGCCGTTTACAACGGCTCTGTCACCGGAATCGAAGCAGTAAATGTTATATGCAATTTTGCTGCCGTCGTTTGAATACACAGGAATGCTGCAGGTGCCGCATCCGAAAAGATCCGGATCCTCATCCGTGCCGATGAAGTATTCACCGCCGTATTCTTTATAGAAAGCAAACATTTCATCAATCGTATAGCCGTGCATATAATCGTGATTGCCGAATGTGATGACAAAAGGAATCTCAGCCTGCACGAAAATATCACAGATTTCTTTGATTGCCGCCGGCTGATCCTCATGCGCCGCTTCGGAAAGGTCGCCGCCGAGCACTACCAAATCGGGCTTAGCATCGGCGATGGATTCGAGCACAAGCTGTTTATGAACGGCAGGCAGCGGATAATCGCAGTGCCAGTCTGTCAAATGAAGAATATTGAAGTCGCCGTTTTCATCAAATTTAAAACGCATATCTGACTCTCTGTCCGCAGCAAATGTTGTCAGCTGAGCGGTAAAAGCAATAATAAAAACGAGAATCAAGCAAATTACTTTTTTAAACATTTATATTCTTTCTCCTATTCAAGTAATAGAAACAGACATACAATCAAACCATACTGATTTGAAAAGTGATAACAAATATTATGATTAAAAAAATCCCGAAAGCCTCATTTTCAGGGCTTTCGGGACGCGATTGGCAGGGGCAGAAGGACTTGAACCCTCGGCACGCGGTTTTGGAGACCGCTGCTCTACCAACTGAGCTATACCCCTATGTGAATGGTGGGCCATCAGGGACTCGAACCCCGGACCATTCGGTTATGAGCCGAGTGCTCTAACCAACTGAGCTAATGGCCCTCGACGCCCATATATAATATCAAATAGTTAATGGTTTGTCAACAGTTTTATTTTCAAAATAATAAAACCAAATTCAAAACTACTTATTATTAATTTCAGTATGATTTCAAACTGTTGAATTAACTCCTTATTTATGATAGAATCATTTCATAAATGAAAAGGATTAAGTATTATGGAACAGAACAGCAAAAAGAAAAACATACTCCAATTTATCAAATTTGCACTTTTCTCGGCTTCGGCGGGAATAATTCAGCTCGGATCATTCACACTTCTTAATGAAGTTGTCGTAAAAACAGATTTTATACAGAATCTGATGCAGAAAAGCGATTCTTTTGCCGCAATAATGCAGAATGAATACGGCCCGATTTATTTGATTGCACTACTCTTATCGGTTATCTGGAATTTTACATTCAACAGAAAATTCACCTTTAAATCAGCAAACAATATTCCGATTGCGATGCTGAAAGTGCTCGGATACTATGCGGTATTTACTCCGATTTCAACGTTACTCGGCAATTATTTCACCGCGAGGTTTGCGGATATAAAGGCAATTGAATATATCGTGCTCGGAATAACTATGGTAACAAATATGATTACCGAATTCCTCTTTCAGAAATTTGTGGTATTCAGAGGAAGCGAGAATTCGGCGGTTGAGAATGCAGAAGAATCAGATTCCGAAGCTCAGACCTGATGCAATTATCTCTGCATAAAAATCATATTCGGCAGGACCGGAGCAGATAAGGTCATTATCGGTAACTGATATCTCATAGAATTTTTCGCAGTTGCCTCTCCCCTCGCCTATTTCAATCTTATCGGGATTCACATCTTCGATAGCTCCGCTCAGTTTTTCCTTATCTTTGCAGACCGAGACAGGTAATCTGATTTCCCGCGATTTATAAAGAACAATTACCGGCTCCGTAAATACGCCAGAAAGCTTTACGGCAATATCGGAGACCGAATCATTTTCTTCAATCCTGAAAATGATTCTGCGCCTTTTATTGAATTCAAGAGTGTAATCGCCGGTTATCTTCATGCTATCGCCTTTTCTTTCGTTTTACTTATTATATCAATATTCATGGATTTTGTAAAGGAGACAAAAATGACTGCTTTTATAAATATTCTTCTGACCTTTACCGTTCTTTTCAGCGGACTGTATTCTCAATTTGATTTCATAATAAATCCGCAGAAATATAACGCAATTGACATTAAACCTTCAAATCTGCCTTCGCCGGTTACCGAATACGTCGCTGATGATTATGTTCAGCTGTCGGAAGTGAATATGCATTACAGAGTATACGGCAGCGGTGAAAAAGCAATCGTTCTGATTCACGGAAACGGCGGAAGCATAAACTCGCTCAAAGAAGCGGCCGAATACCTGGCAAATGAATATACGGTATATCTTCCCGAGAGCAGATGCCACGGAAAGAGCAGCGATCCTGGCGAAATCTCTTATGAACTGATGGCGAAAGACTACAAGGAATTCATTGAAGCAATGGGACTTGAAAAACCGATAGTTATCGGCCACAGCGATGGTGGTATAAACGCCATCACGCTTGCCGCAGATTATCCGGATGTGCCCGGCGCTATCATTTCAACAGGCGCTAATTCGCATCCCAAAACATTCAAGCTGTATTTTCCTCTGGGAGTCGCAATCAAGAATATATTTATGCCCGACAAGCTCAATGTTATGATGCTGACGCTCCCCGACTTTACTCCCGAGTATTTATCGCATATCACCTGCCCTGCATATATCGTCGGAGGCGAACATGATATAATGTGGATATCGGATACGGTCTATATTGCCGAGAATATTCCCGGCAGCGATATGGCGATAGTCAAAAGCGCAAGCCACAGCACCTACATGTCACAGGACGGTGCCAAGGCTTATACATTTATAACAGAATGGCTGAATTCAAAAGGCTTTTAATCATAAACCGCTTCGGCGGTTTTCTTTTATTATATTGACAAATTCCGATGTTACATATATAATGTAACTGTGTTTACAAGTGTAACATCCCGAAGGAGAGGATAAAATGGATAAAATCAGAAATATGTCAAACGAAGACCTGCTGAGACTGTCAAACGAGGAATCAAAAAAGATAACCCGTGAGAGTATAGTTACAGCGTTGGTCCTGCTATTCGCCGACAAGCCTTATGAAAAAATTACTGTCACGGAAATTGTCAAAAAAGCAGGTGTATCGAGAACTGCTTTTTACAGAAATTTCAACACCAAAGAGGATGTCCTTCGTGAACTTT
>JAFZOE010000297.1 GCA_017552845.1 Clostridia bacterium | reverse complement strand
GTTATCTCGGTAATCTTCGCCAAGCGTCTCGGCCTGAGCGTCGGCAACTTCATGATGATATATAATGTAATCCTCTATGTTATCTGCGGAGCGGTGATTCACAGCTGGACCCTGCCGCTTTATTCGATAGTCACCTGCGTCGCGGCGCTGAAAACCGTGGATACGATAGTCGAGGGCTTTGACCGCGCGAAATGCGCAATGATAGTCACGACAAAGCCCGTTGAAATCGGGCTTGAGCTCAGCGAAGCATTCGGCAGCGGAGTTACCCAGGTCGCCGCCCGCGGAGGTTATTCTCAGAAGGAAAAGGCGATTATCTATTTCGTAGTCAACCGCTTCCAGGTGACGAAGATGAAAGATATAGTGCATTCGGTCGATCCCAAGGCATATATAACCATAAGCGAGGTCGCGGATATTATCAAAGCGGTTGATACAGAATAGGAGAGGAAAAATGTTTTTCAAACCGGTCTTTCTGAAAATTGCGGCGTTTGTGATAACGGCTGTCATGCTGATTGCGGCGGGGAGCATGAATACCGCGGAATACGACGTTGAATCCCCCGAAGAATGCAGATTCAATTTCACGGTCCTATCCGACTGCCATATTGAGGGCAACAATTTCCCGCGCTATAAGGTATTTGCCAATTCCCTGCAGAATGTGAAAAAGAACAGGAGCGGCAACGATGCGGTCGTTTTCCTCGGCGACAGCACTATGAACGGCCAGAATATCGAGAATCTGCTCTTCCACGGCGCCGTTTCCACAATTCTCAAAGGCGAGAAGGTGCTGACCGTTGTCGGCAACCACGATATCGGCAACGGCTCGGGCGATTATGAGACGCTTCAGAACCGCTGGTATGACTATACCGGAGCGTTCTTCGGCAGAGAGCTTGAGCATCCGTATTACTACGAAGTGATAGACGGCTATTATTTCATTGTGCTCGGTCCCGAAACGCAGAGCGTCAATGATTTCTATATCTCCGATGAGCAGTATGAATGGCTCGAAGGGCTGCTCGCAGAGGCGGCGGAGGGCGGTAAGCCCGTATTCGTTTTTTCTCATCATCCGGATGATTATGCGGTTGATGAAGACGGTAATGAAACCGCGCGCCTTGTAGATATGCTCGCGGAATACGCCTCGGAGCATCCGCTTTTCAGCTTTGTGGGGCATACCCATATGCCTCTTTACCTCTTCTGGTCCTTCCACGATGAGGGCTACCCCGAAATCTATCTGCCCCGCCTGACTCATCTTGCGGGCGAGGACCGCGAAATCTACAAGCAGAGCGGAATCGGCATCGAGGTCGAGGTCTATGATGACGAAGTTCTTGTCCGCGGCAGGGATTTCTACCGCGGCGAATGGCGCGTCGACGATGAGGAAGACGGCACTCTCTGCGAGATGAGATACCCGCTGGGCGAATAAAAATTTTATAAAAGCAGAACTCCCCAACCTCTGTGAGATTGGGGAGTTTGTTTATGCCGTTATGAATTTCAGTTCGCTTTCTGCGCCTGAACTCAGCCCTCTGCGATGGCTGCCTGAGCTGCTGCGAGGCGGGCGATGGGAACTCTGAAGGGTGAGCAGGAGACGTAGTCGAGGCCGATCTTGTGGCAGAACTCGACGGATGTCGGGTCGCCGCCATGCTCGCCGCAGATACCGCAGTGAAGAGCGGGATTTACGGGCTTGCCGAGCTGGATAGCCATCTCCATGAGCTTGCCGACGCCGGTCTGGTCGAGCTTTGCAAACGGATCGTTCTCAAAGATCTTGGTATCATAGTAAGCGTCGAGGAACTTGCCTGCGTCGTCACGGCTGAAGCCGAAGGTCATCTGAGTAAGGTCGTTTGTGCCGAAGCAGAAGAAGTCTGCCTCCTTGGCAATCTCGTCAGCGGTGAGAGCCGCTCTGGGAATCTCGATCATTGTGCCGACTTCATACTTGAGGTCTGCGCCTGCCGCCGCGATTTCGGCGTCCGCGGTCTCAACGACGATCTTCTTGACGAATTTGAGCTCCTTGATTTCGCATACGAGCGGAATCATGATTTCGGGCTTGACGGTCCAGTCGGGATGAGCCTTCTGAACGTTGATGGCCGCGCGGATGACAGCCTTGGTCTGCATCTTTGCGATTTCGGGATATGTAACTGCAAGACGGCAGCCTCTGTGACCCATCATCGGGTTGAACTCGTGGAGGGAGGAGATGATGGCCTTGATGGTCTCAACGCTCTTGCCCTGAGTTTCGGCGAGAAGCTTGATTTCGTCTTCGGTGGTGGGAACGAACTCATGAAGAGGAGGATCGAGGAATCTGATGGTAACGGGGTTGCCTTCCATAGCCTCATAGAGAGCCTCGAAGTCGCTCTGCTGATAAGGAAGAATTTTGTCCAGAGCCGCTTCACGTTCTTCAACAGTGTCTGAACAGATCATCTCACGGAAAGCTGCGATACGTTCCGGTTCAAAGAACATGTGCTCCGTCCGGCAAAGGCCGATTCC
>JAFZOE010000296.1 GCA_017552845.1 Clostridia bacterium | reverse complement strand
CTGACCTATGATACGGCAGGCGGAAACACCATTTCACCGATTACCGCCGAATTCGGCACGCCGATTATTGCTCCTGCCGATCCTGAGAGACCGGGCTATGAATTCACCGGCTGGACTCCCGCCGTTCCCGCAACCATGCCCGGCGAGAATCTGACCGTCACGGCAAACTGGGATAAACTCAGCTACAGAGTTGCCTTCCTTGAACCCGACAGCATCAACGGCGACGCAACTTTCGTCAATAAGGCTGTATTTGACAATAATGAATTCTATCTCGGTTACGGTGATTCTCTTACCGCTATACCTGCCGGTTCACCTGCAGTGAATAATTTCACCTTCCTCTACTGGTCCGAAACTCCAGGCGGAACAGAAGTGAATCTTCAGACCTGGACCATGCCGGCGGCTGCAAAAGATACCGTGGTTTACTTCTATCCTGTCTATGAGAGAGTTGAGGTTGAGGCGGAGATAAATGAAGCCTTATCTGATGCGGAAATAGTTACTGTTGATACTCCCTCGCAGATTGACGGTTATGTCTATAACGCAGGCAAGAAGATAACCAAAGCAAATCTTGAGCAGCAGTTTGATGTTAAAGGCGACGGACATATCAGCATCACGCCGAGCAAAGGAACAAAAATCTGCGGCACCGGCACAAAGATTGAGCTTATCGACGATTATGACGGCACCGTCAAGGCGACGTATTATCTTATAGTTCCCGGCGATGTCAACGGCGACTCACTCTGCACTGCAAACGATGCGAGCATGGTTGAGCAGGCGAGACTCGATCCCACGAGCTGGTATCCGAAGGACAGAGACGGCGACTCGGCAGAGAAGATTGCCGAAAACGCTATTCTGCGTGAATGCTATAAGCTCGCGGCGGACGTATGCGATCAGTATGGCATCGTTGACGACAATGACTCCGCGATGATTCAGTATTATGTCCTCACGGGAGGCAACTTCTCCTATGACACGCAGACTAAGAAATATCAGGTTGAAGTAAACTGATTCGCAAAAACAACTATTCGGGCGGCTCCGGTTACCGAAGCCGCCCGCTTTTCTTATAATTTAAGGGCTCTCAAAAGCGAGAGCCCGTTTTTTTACAGTTTATATACGCCCGATTTTAAAAGAACATATTCGGTATCGCCCGATCTGAAATACTTTGAAACCGGTTCGTTGAAGGTATAGTAGCCGCTTACCCTGAAGGTCGTGAGATCAACAGTCTTTATATTGAATGAATTCTCGTTGCAGACATAGAGACAGCCGTCATAGAGCGAGAGGCTCGCCGGGTGAGAGAATGCCTTCTCCCTGAGTCCGCCGATGCGGAATTCAATTCTGTTATATCTGACGGAATAGTTTATGACCGCGTTTGCCTCGGGAACGGTCATCCATAAATCCCTGCCGACCGGCTCTGGCGAGCGCGCAGGATAATCAAGATATTTAATCTTTCTCGTATCTGTGATAAAGCCGTAATTGTTGAAAATCTTGAGAGTGCCGTCGTTGTATGAAGCGATATTTGAAGAGGGGGATATGCTTCTTAGCTGACACGATACAAAATCTCCGAGCGTCTTTGCAAGCCCGAAGCCCTCTTCGCCGTATTTCGCGGCGATATATTCGGTTATCTTGATTCTCTCGAAAAGGTCGGCGTGCATATTGTAATTGAAGAATCCCGCCGTATCGGAGTTTCCGAGAGATTCTCTGCATGCATATATAAATCCCTCGTCTGTGGGGAATATATCAAGCAGATCGGCATTGAAAACTTTCTGCATCTGTAAATCCTTTTTAAAAACAGCCCGCCTTGCCGGGAATGACCGCTTGTAACCTGCATCTCAGCAGGTGGGTGCCTCCCATCGGGTTTTCGCTCCCTTCGTCCGCTTGCCGGCGAGAGCTCAAAGAGAATCTCCGGGGCGGGAGGTCTGCAGTCTGCCGACGGAGTCCGGCTCCCTAAAATTGTTCGTTGGGTTACATCAGAGTCATAGTTATCGGACAAGGCAGGACGTTATTCGGTTATTATTCTTCTTCGTCCTCGTCGGAAAACATTTCCGCGAGTCTTTCAAGGAAGATATGGCCGACTTCATCATATTCCTCATCATCCTCGATGGGCTCAAGCGTTACTTCCTCGCCTTTGCCGGGGATTACCCTGAGCACGATGAATTCGTCATCTTCTTCCGTTATTTTTGAAGGGTCGTCGGGCAGGGGACTGAGCGCCACATAGAGACCCTTATCGGTTTCAATTCTGTCAAGCTCTTCGAAGATGTGCTCTTTGCCTTCTTCGTCTATTACGCTTACTATATCGGGAACGTATTCTTCCATTTTTATTATCCTTTCGGCTTGATTCGCTTATATTTTACTATGAAACAGGGGAATAGTCAATATTATCGCCTTTATATTTTTACCGCCTTTTTCACTCTCGGCGCAATAAAAAGTGCAAGCGAGAGTTTTGCAATATCGGGAATGATATAGGGCAGAGCGCACATCATCAACGCCTGTAATATCCCCGGAGCGGAGCCACCCGATTTCATCAGAATCACAAACTGTGCCGTGCCGAATGCGTAGCAAAGAAGCAATCCCGCCAAAAGGACCGCTGCCTTTTTGATTCCTGTATCGGCTTTCTTTTCGAAGACAAGATATATAAGGGCAATCAGTATGAATCCGAAAATGTATCCGCCTGTCGGGCCTAGCAGGGTGCCGATTCCGGACCTGAATCCCGAGAATACGGGCGCGCCGGCAGCGCCGATGAGAATGTAGATAATAACGGATAATATGCCTCTTTTTCCTCCGAGCAGAAGCAGAGCAAAAAACACGGCAAAGGTCTGCATCGTGAAGGGGACGGTATAGGGAATCGTTATCCATGCGCATACTGCGATTACGGCCGCGGCCATCGTTACCACCGCGATATTCTTTAACTGCGTGAGAGAGTTATCTTTCATTTGCCGCCCTTGATTTTATCCCAGTATTCCTTTGCCGCCTGCTCAATTTTGTTATCGCCGAATTCGTAGTATTTTCTGTCCTTTATTGCATCGGGCAGATACTGCTGATCGACCCAGTGGCCGGCAAAGCTGTGGGCATATTTATAATTCTGACCCTTATTGGGATTGTCATCGCCGTCATAGTGCTTGTTCTGAAGCTGGCGGGGGATAGGCCCCGTCATACCGTTTTTGACATCGCTCATCGCGGCGTTTATTGCATTGTAGGCGGAATTTGATTTCGGGCTGGTTGCCACAAGAATAACGGCATCTGCGAGCGGAATTCTCGCTTCGGGCAGGCCGAGCATCAGTGCCGCGTCAACCGCCGCCTTGACTATCGGAATTATCTGAGGGAATGCGAGCCCGACATCTTCGCTCGCGCATACCATGAGCCTTCTGCAGGCTGAGGGCAGGTCTCCCGCTTCGAGCAGCCTTGCAAGATAATGCACCGCTGCGTCGGGGTCCGAGCCGCGCATCGATTTCTGATAAGCCGAGATTATATCATAATGCTCATCCGAATCCTTATCGTAGCGCATCGCGCTCGTCTGAGTGAGAGAACGGGCGTTTTCAAGGGTGATTTTCTTAACTTTATCGCCGGGCTGGGCGCTGAGAACGCAAAGCTCGACGCTGTTGAGCGCCTTTCTGACATCGCCCGCGCAGGCGGTTGAAATATGAGGGATAACGCCGTCTTCAATTTCATATTCCTCGCCGGAATCGGTGGCCATTGTGTCAAATCCGCGGCGCACTGCCTTTGCGATTTCATCGGGCGTCACGCTCTTGAATTCAAATACGGTCGAGCGCGAGAGGATTGCGCTGTAAACATAAAAATACGGATTCTCGGTGGTTGACGCAATCAGAGTGATTCTGCCGTTCTCTATGTATTCAAGAAGCGTCTGCTGCTGTTTTTTATTGAAATACTGTATCTCGTCAAGATAGAGCAGAATGCCGTTTACCGCAACGAGCGTATCAAGCTGAGCCACGACGTCTTTAATATCCGCCGTGCCTGCGGTCGTTCCGTTGAGCTTGACAAGATGCTTGTCCGTGCGCTTTGCTATAATTCTCGCGAGCGTAGTCTTGCCGACACCGGGAGGGCCGTAGAAGACCATATTCGGCACATCGCCCGATTCTATTATATTTCTCAGCGGCATTCCCTGACCTATCAGATGCGCCTGGCCGACCATTTCGTCGATGCTTTCGGGCCTGAGACGGTCCGCGAGCGGTGATGACATATTATCACTCCTTTCCCGTTACTTTAACTGCAATAATATTATCATAAACAAGAAAAAAATGCAACCTGACGGAGTGAACAATTATCGCTCATTTGTTCACAATTTGGTTATTGATTACAACAAGTTTTTTTATTATAATATAATGGATTGAATATCTGTTTGCGGAAAGGAAGAATGATTATGCTTTGCCAGAATTGCGGAAAATATGAAGCGACAACTCATATCAAACAGATAATAAACGGAGATATGGCTGAGACTCATCTCTGCCCCGACTGCGCAAATCATCTGGGCTACGGAGATATGTTTTCGGGTTTTGATTTCAGTCTGAGCGGCCTGCTGAGCGGCTTTCTAGGCGATATGCTGCCGCCCGTATCCCTCGGGCCAGTCACAAGATGCGAAAAATGCGGGTGCTCATTTGACGATATAGCGAGAGCCGGCAAGGTTGGCTGCCCCGAATGCTACCGCACTTTCTATGACCGCCTTCTGCCCTCAATTCAGCGTATTCACGGCAAGATAAGCCACGCGGGCAAGACCGGCCAGAGCGCAGGCAACCGCGAAAAGATAGAAACCTCGGGCGAAAAAATTGCGAAACTGCGCGTTCAGATGGATGAGGCGGTAAGAGTTCAGAATTTTGAGAGAGCCGCCGAAATCCGCGATGAAATAAAAAAGCTGGAGGGGGAGAATATCAATGAGTAAGTGGTATGCCGAAAAAGGCAGTCAGAGCGAAACGGTCATTTCGACAAGAATCCGTCTCGCGAGAAATATTGATGATTTTGTTTTCCCCTGCAGACTTGATAAAGAAGGAAAAGCCAAGGTTAACGAGCTTGTCAAGAAGGCTGTGTTTGAATGCTGCGGCGATAAATACAGCTATATTTCAATGAAGGATTTATCCCATTTGCAGGCAGTCTCGCTTGCCGAGAGGCACGTCATCAGCCCCGAATTCACCTCCTGCGAGGAGGGCACGGGCCTCATTATCTCCGATGACGAGAGCGTCAGCATAATGATATGCGAGGAGGACCATATCCGTCTTCAGGTGATGAAGAGCGGCCTTGCTCTCGATGAGGCATATAAAATTGCCGATGAGACGGACAGCGCGTTGGATGAAAAGCTCAGCTATGCGTTCGATGAGAGAATCGGCTATATGACGAGCGACCCGACCAATCTCGGAACCGCCATGCGCGCCTCTGTATTTCTTCATCTGCCTGCTCTTACCGCCTGCGGCCAGATAAACGCGATTGCGAATACCGTTTCAAAGCTCGGTCTCAGCATAGGTGGAGCCTACGGCAGCAGAAAGAAACCTGCCGGCGACATTTATCAGATTTCAAACAGAATCACACTCGGAATAACCGAGGAGACCGCCGTTGCGAATCTGAAGTCAATAGTTATGCAGCTTATAAACCAGGAGAGAAGCGCGGCGGAGCGCGAGATAAAGAATCCCGCCCTCGAGGATAAGATTTACCGTTCTCTCGGTGTCCTTGAAAACGCGAGAATGCTCAACGCCGATGAGTTTATGGAGCTCATTTCCTATGTCAGATTCGGCGCCTCGGCAGGCCTGCTCGATATACCGGTTGAAAGAATCAACGCGCTTATTACCGATATGCAGCCTGCGACCGTTGCGGTTTCAAATGAGGATGCCGATACAGTCGCAAAGAGAGATGCCCGCAGAGCGGAGCTTGTCAGGCAGGCGCTTGCGGGATAAAACAGGATAGGGGAATAAGAATGAATAATCAGCTTCAGCAGAAACCGGCTCAGGTCAAAGAGGAAATCAAGAAGGTCATAATCGGCAAGGATGAGGTTATTGACGCCGTGCTTATGGCTATGATTGCCGGCGGTCATATTATGCTTGAGGATATTCCGGGTGTCGGCAAAACTACGCTCGCGCTCGCTTTATCCAAGACGCTCTCGCTCGACTATAAGCGAATGCAGTTCACGCCCGACGCCATGCCCGGCGATGTCACGGGCTTCATGATGTATAATAAAGCGACGCTTGAATTCGAATACAAAGAGGGCGCGGTAATGTGCAATCTCTTCCTCGCGGATGAG
>JAFZOE010000029.1 GCA_017552845.1 Clostridia bacterium | reverse complement strand
GAGCTGATTTTATCCGATTCGCGGTTAAATGTTACAATCGGAGCCTCAATGCAGATCAAAGCGGAGCTGAAGAATTTCGAAACTCAGTCCGCAGGCATCGTATGGTCGTCGGATAATACCGGCATAGCGACGGTGGATAATCAGGGCAATGTTTCCGGCAAAGCCGCAGGCAGCGCGGTGATTACCGCCACTGCAATGGACGGCGAGACGCCCGTTTCAGCCTCCTGCGCTGTCAACGTCGTCAAAAGGCGCGGTTTCCCGCATTTCTTCCTCTCTATGAATTATAAATACGCCAATAAGGGCGATTATTACTATTCATACAACGATATCACCTGGCAGATGCCGTTCGGCTTTATCCGCCTCTATGACAATGCCTCTCAGCTGATAGGATATCAATACGACTTTGCGCGCGTGGTATTCACCTATGGCAACAAGGACTGGCTGGTTCAATTCTGGAAAGGCCAGTATGGCTTGTTCCAGCTCGGCGGCGAAATCGGCGTCTATACGAAATACGCAGTCGGTTTCGGCGATACCATTGCTTCCGCTTACCAGTGTGCCGGCCGCGATGACTGGCTGGATATGGAAATGACTCTCTATCATCAGCAGCCTGACGGCTCGGTAATCCGCGAATTCACCCGCGAATACGGCAAATACTGGTGGTGCGACGGATATAAGATCGGCAAGCTCAACAAGAACAAGCCCGCGACAGAGCTTCAGATGGTCAGCCGCATCACGCTCAAGGATGAGCAGATGGCAACCGCATTTGCAAAAGGCATGAGAGACTGCGGATTCTCGCAGGTTGCAAGGCAGGAGGATCTGACCGATGATACATTCTGCCTTGACGGCAAAGATGTCTGCTTCATCTGGCGCAATCTGACCGAACCCCAGGCACTTATTCCGATTACGGTCAATGGAGAGAGCACCGGTATTCTGCCGATGATCGGCTACGGTTTCGTAATGCTCGGTGAAGCCATTGCCAGGCTCTTCAGCGGCATAAAAATAGGCGCCTGAGTACCTTGATGATACAGTAATTCCACGGAGTTGATTATATGACCGACGAAAGAAAGCAGCAGCTTATAAGCGACTTCAATAAATTCAACCTGACCGACGCCGAGAGAGCAAAGACCGAAGGCTCTTATATCTCCCTTCCGAGCGGAAACACCCATTATGAAATCCGCGGCGAGGGCGAGCTCTGTGTGCTCGTTCACGGCTACGCTGTCGGTTACTTCATATATGATAATATTGCCGATGGGCTTGTTAAAAACGGCTATAAGGTTCTGCGCTACGATCTGCTCGGCAGAGGCCTTTCCGAGAGAGTAAAAGGAAAATACGATATTGAGCTTTTCGTGAAACAGCTTGAGGATGTAATCGAGGCGCTCGCAGGCGGCGAAAGCTTCAATCTCTTCGCGACCTCGATGGGTGCGCCCGTCGCAAACGCATACTGCGCGAAGCATCCCGAGAAGGTGAAAAAGCTTATATTCTATGCTCCCGCGGGTATGGATACCTTCAAGCCGCCTTTCTATATGTATCTCTCCGCCTGCCCGCTTATCGGCGATTTCATCTTCGCGAACTGGGGCGAAAAAGTGCTCTTCAAGAATGTGACTCGCGAGATGAAGCATGTCGATATAGATCCTTATCTTGAAAAACTCGCGGAATCCTTCAGATACAAGGGATTCAGCAGATGCACTCTCTCGAGCCTGAGGCACACAATCCTCAAAACGAAAAAATCGACCGCTTTCTTTGCCGAGGCGGCGAAGAAGAATATCCCTACCCTCTGCGTCTGGGGTAATGCCGATATCACGATGCCGTTCTATATGGCTGAAAGATTCAGGGAAATCGTGCCGGATGCGGAATTCCACGAGCTTGACGGCTCGGGCCACGTCTTCATTTATGATGAGGCGGATAAGGCTATGCAGTGGACACTGCCGTTTCTGAAGAAATAATACGGAGGCGTAATCATGCTTAATATAGGCGTTTTCGGAGCCTGGAGAGGCAATTCATACATTGACCTTTTCAGAGATGACGAGGAAATAGAGATCGTCGCAATCTGCGATAAAAACACCGACAAGCTCAATGAAAACAAAGAAAATTTCGGCGACGCTTATCTCTGCGGCGACTTTGATGATTTTCTGGCCGAAGGCAAAAATCGCGGTATGAGCGCGGTCTTCCTTGCAAATTATTTCAATGAGCACACTCCGTTTGCAATAAAAGCGATGGAGGCGGGGCTCGATGTCATCAGCGAATGCACAGCCGCAGGCACTCTCGCGGAATGCGTTGAGCTGGTTGAATGCGTTGAAAAAACGGGCAGAAAATATATACTTGCCGAGAATTATCCCTTCTCGACACAAAATCTCAAAATGGGAAAAATCGTTTCTTCGGGCGAGCTCGGAACGCTCCTGTATGCCGAGGGCGAATACAATCATTCGGGCGACAATGCCGAGCTTCGCAAATATACCCCGAGCGAATTTCACTGGCGCGCCTGGATGCCGAGAACCTATTATGTTACCCACGCGCTCGGCCCGATTATGTATATGACAAAGTCAATGCCGAAATATGTTTCCGCAAGGGCGGCGCACTCCGACCTGCTTTATAAAATCAGGGACTGGCGCCATAACTACGACGGAGTCGGCATGATGTTCTGCGAAATGGATAACGGCATGATTGCGAGATGCACGGGCTGCACCGCTATGGCGAGCGATTACTCGAGATACCGCGTAGCGGGCGACAGAGCCGGCATTGAATGGGGCGGATATATCCCCGATGACAAGGTCCGCAGATTCTATTTCAGCCACACGAAGCCCGAAGGTGAGGAGCAGATTTCGCTGATAGACGCCGATTTATCGGAATTCGGCGAAAAGGGAAAAAAGGCCGCAAAAGCGGGGCACGGAGGCGGCGACTACTGGATAGTTCAGGAGATGAAGGATTATTTCCTTCGCGATAAGAAGCCGTTCTTTGATGTTTACGCGGGCGTTGCGATGTCGGCAGTCGGAATTCTCGGCTGGAGAAGCTGCCTCAACCACGGCGAGAATATTAAAATCCCCGATTTCCGCAACAAAGAGGAAAGAGACGCGGTCCGTGATGACCGCCTGACTCCCTTCCCCGATCAGGACGGAAACGGAATCACCCTCCCCTGCGCTCTGCCGTATGAGGAAACCGAATAAAAAAATGAATCCTGCCCTGACGGCAGGATTTTTTATCTTTTTATTATTTCTTTTTCTTCTTGTGGGCTATGAACTTTGCGATGGCAAAGAGAATGGCGACCGCATCGATTCCGAGATCATCGAGAATTCCCGCAATCGGCGTCAGATCGGGGATGACGTCAACCGGCATGATTGTATATATGGCGGCGACAACTATCGCGCCTATTCCCGCGAGTATTCCGAGATTTGACTGCTTCGGCAGTTTATCCTCTTTTCCGCCCTTTGCGGGCTCTTTCATCTGCAGCTCCTGAGTTGATACTTCGGGCGCGAGATCCGCCCCGCAGTATATGCAGAATTTTTCTGTTCCAACATCCTTTTTGCAATTCGGGCAATACATAAGAAGCCTCCTTATTACATTTTTACGGCAGTCTGAAGCCGGCGGCAAGATAGAGCGAATACCAGTCCTCGCGACTGAGTTCAATATCCGCGCCCGCGGCGATTTCGCGGATTCTTTCGGGCGATACCGAACCGGAAATCAGCTGAATTTTTGCGGGATGCCTGAGAATCCAGGCGGATGCAACCGCGGTCGGAGTAACGCCGTATTTCCCGGCAAGCTCATCGAGTTTTTCATTTAGAGCGGGATATTTTTCGCGGTCTCCTACATAGGGGCCTTTGAAAAATCCTCCCTGGAACGGCGACCACGCCTGAATCGTTATGCCCTTGATACGCATATATTCGAGCGCGCTACCGTCATGCATAAACGATTCGTCGTTTTTCATATTCACATTGAGCCCCGAGGTGACAAGCCCCGATTCGGGGAGCGAAAACTGCAGCTGATCCGCGATAAGCGGCTGTTTAACTGCGGTTTTAAGCAGTTCAATCTGCATCGGGTTATGGTTTGAAACGCCGAAGAAACGGACCTTTCCCGCGCTTTCGAGTTCGTCAAACGCCGCGGCAACCTCTTCGGGCTTCATCAGCGTATCGGGGCGGTGCAGGAGAAGGATGTCGACGTAATCCGTCTGAAGGCGGCGCAGCGAACCCTCGACGGATTCAATGATATGCTCCTTTGAAAAATCGTAGCAGCCCTTTCGGATGCCGCACTTCGTCTGAATCGTGATATTTTCGCGCAGAGAGGGATTTGAGGCGAGATAACCGCCGAAAACCTCCTCGCATTTACCTCCGCCGTAAATATCGGCGTGGTCAAAGAAATCTATGCCGAGTTCAAGCGCGGTGCCGATAAGCTCATCCACGGGGACTTTCGAATCCGTAATGCGCATGCAGCCCATTGCCACCGCCGATGCGGAAACTTTTCCGCCGACTGTCAGTCTTTTCATTTTCATCTCCTCCGTTATTCTGTGCCTTTATTATAACCTCACCGGCGCGGTGTGTCAACAAATGCATACAAATACGCTTGAAAGCGCCGCTTATATGTGATATATTTTATTCATCAAATAAGAAAGGAAAACTAAATAATGAAAAAGATTATTGCTGTTCTTGCCGCTCTCGCAATCTGCATCGGCGTTTTCGCCGCCTGCGTCAAAAGTGAAACCGAACCCGCGCAGACAACCGGAAAGGCAGAAAGCACTTCCGGAGCTACAGACGAAAACATCCCCGTCAAAGCCACGGAACTGAATCTGAAAGATCTTCTTATTGAGCTCAACGCCGTTTCGGATGAGCTCGGTCTTGATAAGAAATATTCCGTTTACGCCGATATTACGGACGGAAAAATCGACCCCGCGCTTATCGGCAGCTGGTCGAATGCGGACGGCAGCGCGGTTTATTCATTTGCTTCAGACGGTATTGTAAAAACCAAGACAGACTTCTACGGCTCCAAGGATGAAAGCGAAATGGCGTTCACCTGCATTACCGCCGGCGGCCTGGATATTATCTGCTATGACTCGGTAATGCTCTATTATTCCGATGATCCCGATGCAAAGCCTACGGAAACCCCGGTGATTTCCTACGCCGCTTACAAGATTTCAGGCGACGTTTTATACTTTGAAGTGGTCGAAGACCGCGATCCGTTTTCAAGCAACATCAATTCCGCTGTTCAGATAATGTATAAAACCGATGACAAAGGCAGCATCGATGCGGCGGTCAAGGCAAATCCGGTCAATCTCGAATCATTCTACGGCACGTGGAAAGACGATTCGGACAGAAGCATAACGATTGACGAAAACGGTCTGACCTGCGGAAGCGAAACATATAAGCTCTCGGTCAACGATAAGAATGAAATTATCGCTAAGAAAGACGGCAAGTCCACCGCATATAAATACTCTCTGCTCTATACCAAAAACTATACCGGCGAAGACAACAGGGAGCTTGAAAGCGAATCGGTCGGCCTCTCCCTTTATTATACCGGAGAAGACGAAGCGGATAAACCGAATCTCCTCGCGGTAATGGAGGACTGGCACACCGAATACGAATACGATTCCTGGTATTATACCGCTAATTTCAAGCTCGCTGAATAATCATACCTTACCCTGTCCGTTAAGGCGGACAGGGTTGTTTTTATTTCTGAAACCTGAATTTTGATATTGAAAACCGCCGCTTTTGATTATATAATTTAGTTATACGAAACTCAGGAGGAACAATATGAAAAAGATTTTAATTAGAATCAGCTCGATTATACTGATTGTTTCGCTGTTGATTGCGCTTGCACTCACGGCTTTTGCGGGCAGCGACGCGTTTGCGCAGGATGCTTATGTGAATATCGTCACGTTTTCGGACTGCCAGCAATACGGAACAGGCGCTTATAAAAACTTCGGCAACGTGCTGAAGGTGATGAAGGATGACGGTATGCCGCAGCCCGATTCACTGCTTATGGGCGGCGATTACACAAAAATACTTTTTGATTATGCGACCCCCGGTATGATTCAGCTGCGCGAGCATTATGTGAATACCTATCCGCAGGGAGACCCCGATGACATAATCTGCATCCAGGGCAACCACGATCAGAAGGTCGCGGGATTCTATCCGACCGGTATGTATGATATGGGAACTTATCAGCTTTTCGTTATGAACGAGGATGATTTCCCCTGGAAGCAGAGCAAGAGCAGCAAAAAAGAAGATATAGTCAAGGCGACGGCGGAGAAGCTTGACGCTGCGCTCAGCTCCATGATTTCGGCGGATGACCTTCGCCCCGTAATCATCCTGACCCATGTCCCGCTTCACCATACCACCCGCAATTCCGCGGGAGACAATATGTATGCCTCATATATTTTCAACGTTCTCAACAAGGCGGCGGAGAAGCTCGATATCATATTCATCTTCGGCCACAATCACTCGGGCACTCACGATGACTATATCGGCGGCTCGGTGAATTATATGGCCCCCGGCGACAGCATCCGCATACCCCTTCCCGACAAGACGGGCGAGGACTGCTATACGAACGAGACGCTCAATTTCACCTACACAAACTGCGGCTACATCGGCTACGCCGAAAACAGTGAGACAGACACTTCGACAAATGTTCTCACGCTCGGCGCGATAAGATTCTTTGCCGATAAATTCGTAATTCTCAAATATACAAAGGACGGTCTCTTCCGCGAGGATACAGTCGAGAGAATAAACCCCGCTGACGAAAGCGAAATGCAGGCGGCTACCGGAGCGAAGAATATGCAGAGGAACAATCAGTCCCTCTGGGAATTCGAGCTGAGCTTCTTCGGGCCGATAATCCGTTTCTTTATAAATTTATTCGCATAAATACATTTCAAGCAAGGAGATATAATTATGGTTATAAAATCTGCTGACTGCAAAAAAGAAGAAAGAGAGAATATGCGCGGCGGCGACGGCATTGTCAAAATCACGCATTTCACCGGCAAGGAGGAGCTGCTCGGAAAGGGCAGATTCTTCGCGAGAATCACCCTTGAACCCGGCTGCTCGATAGGCGAGCACGTCCACGAGGGCGACAGCGAGATTTTCGTGGTCGAGCGCGGCTGCCCGACCTATGATGACGGCGGAGTCCTTGTTGAGGCGAAGCCCGGCGATGTGCTTGTCTGCCCGGCAGAAACAAGCCATTCAATCAGAAATAACACCGACGAGACGGTTGATATAATTGCTCTTATTGTTTACGCGTAAGGTGATTTTATGATTTATCTTAAATCGGCTCTGTGCCTGCTTCAGGCGCTGCTGATGATTGTTTCTTCTTTCTCGGTCTACGATTCGAATTTCAAATTTTGGGTTGACAGGGGGGCGCTTCAGTTGACTTCGGTTACCGACTTTTCATTTGACAGCATTGACGCAAAAGAGCTCGCTGTAACCGCAGAAGAAAAAGCCGCCTGCCGCAAATGGTTTGATGAGAATATCCTCACCGCCGAAAACCCCGCTTATGATTTTACCGCGGGCGGAAAGCGGCTGAGAAACAATACCGGCGACTGGGAAATATCAATCGGCAGAGAGGGCGCAGAAGGCGGAAAATACAGACACGGCAAGACTTCGTATATCACGCTCAAGCACAAAAAGAGCGGTCTTGAAGCGACGGTCGAAGCGACGATATATGAGGATTATGCGGCATGCGAATGGACGGTTTTCATTAAGAATAACGGGAATGAAATCTCGCCGACAATAAAGAATTTTTACGCCGCGGATTGCGTCTTTGACACCGGGCGTTCAGAGGTTTATTTCAGCAAGGGAAGCGATCCCGCTCCCGATGATTTTGAGCTGATGAAATCCGCCGTCTGCCCGACTTCCATGATATTCAACGCCAACGGCGGCAGAAGCGAATCGTTCCTGCCCTATTTCAATATCAAGGGCGAAAAGGGCGGTCTGACCGCGGCGGTCGGCTGGACCGGCCAGTGGTATGCCTCGCTCAGGCAGACGCTTTCCGGAGTGAGTTTCAAAGCAAAGCAGGAGTTTTTCAGCGCTCCGCTCAACGCCGGCGAGGAAATCCGCTCGCCGCTGGTTTCGCTCTCGTTCTATGACGGCGAAAACGCTCTCAAGGGCTTCAATTCCTTCAGAAAATGGGAGAAAGACTGCGTTTATCCAGAGAGCATATCAACCCTGAGCGGCTATGTGATTGCCAATGAATTCAACACCAAAACCTGCGATGAGCTCATAGAAGAGGTCAATTCCATCGATGATACAGTGCTGGACGCTACCGATTATTTCTGGATGGACGCGGGCTGGTATGAATATAACGAGGGCTGGTATGACGGCGTAGGAAACTGGATTCCGGACAGGCGCCGTTTCCCCGAGGGGATAAAGCCGCTCTCCGACGCCATGGCGGCAAAGGGCAAGAAATTCCTGCTCTGGTATGAGCCGGAGAGAGTGCGCGAGGGCACATATCTCTGCAACGAAGGCAGAAAGCATGAGGGCTGGACTTTTGAGGACGGCGACAACATCATGTGGAATCTCGGCAATGACGACGCCTGCGAATTCCTTTCGGATTATATAGCTGAGTCCCTTGTTTCAAACGGCGTCTCGATGTATCGTCAGGATTTCAATTTCACTCCGCTTTCATACTGGCAGAAGGCTGATAAGGAATTCTACGGCGGCAGAACGGGAATCTGCGAGAATCATTATGTAACAAATCTCTATAAATATCTCGACACGCTCTGCGGAGCGGTTGACGGGCTTATTATCGATAACTGCGCGAGCGGCGGCAAGCGGCTCGATATTGAAATGACGCGCAGGAGCCTGCCTCTCTGGAGAAGCGACTACAACTGCGGCAACGCCGACGGCTCGGTAAAGCCCGATGTGCTTGAGGCAACTCAGGCGATGACCTGCGGCCTCTCCTGCTGGCTTGTCTATACCGGCACAAACCGCCTTTTCCATTCCGAATACGCTTCGAGAAGCGCGATTCTGACGGATCAATCCGTCTATCAGCCGACCGGTGAATACGATGCGTATTCCGATATATCGGAGTTTATGACGCGCAACTACTGTCCGCTGCAGTTCGGCGGGACTGACGCTTCAAAGTATCTCGCAATGCAGTTCGGCGACGAAAACGAAGGCGCGGCCGTAATCTACAAGCGCGAAAAGGTCAAAAAAGATGAGTTCCTTCTCGTTTTCAACTGCCTTGACAAAGACAAAACTTATGAGGTATATGACATCGACTCGCCCGGCAGTATCATAACAAAGACGGGCGGAGAGTTGATGAGCGGCGGCATAAAGCTGAATATCGCGGAAACGCCGAAAGCGGTCATAGTCAGATACACGGCGGTATAACAGAATAATAATTATATGTAACATTTTACGGGCGGAGCCTTGAAATCGGCTCTGCCCGCTTGTTTTTATCCGCGCAACGTGCTATTATAGATTTATAAAGAAAGGGGAAAAGCTTATGAAACTCAGAAAAATCACCGCTCTTATGCTTTGCGTTATTATGCTTATAGGCTCAATGAGCATCGCCGCTTTTGCCGAAGAGGAAAAGCAGTTTTATCTTGTGCTCGGCGATTCGATCGGCTACGGTTCGGGCCTTCGCAATTCAAAAGAGGCCTGCTACGGCAAAATAGTCGCAGACACAAACGGCTACGATTACGCCAATGACGCGATACCCGGCCATACGACTCAGAATCTGCTCTCCCGCCTCGAAAACGAGAGTGTCCGCGAACACGTTAAGCAGGCCGATATAATCAGCATCTCAATCGGAGGCAACAACTTCCTGCTCGGCAACCTGCCCGCTCTTCTCTATAATCTTATAGTAAAAGACGACCTTTCGCAGGCCGAGAGCATAATCGACGGATTCTGTAAGGATTTCGGAAAAATAATCGAAACCATCCGCTCTCTCAATCCCGACGCAGTTATCCTTATGCAGACTCTCTATAATCCGCAGACCGGCTATATCGGCGAGGCTTATCAGATTTCAATCGATATGCTCAATGAGGCAATCAGACGTTTTCAGAGCGAAAACGGAGAAATCGAGATAGTCGATGTCGCGGCGAAGCTTACCGACTCGGAAAAGGATTTCGCTTCCGACGGAATTCATCCGAGCGTTGAAGGAAACAAAAAGATAGCCGTTGCCGTGCTCGAAAAGCTCGTTGAACTCGGCCTCGGAGAGACGGCGGAGCCTGTAATCACCGCAGAAGGCATAGACGCCAATGTCCCCTCGGCATTTGCCGCTCCCCTGAATCTTTTCGGCGAAATCCTGCATATACTCTCGGTTGTCAGAGGCTGGTTCTCATTTATAACCGATATCCTGCCCTTCTGATTCAATAATAAAAGAAAAGAGCACCTGCAAAAGCAGGTGCTTACTTTTTGGTTACACAATTATTTGTGCTTGCGTTTACGGGCCGCCTCTGACTTGAGTTTTCTCTTTACAGAGGGTTTCTCGTAATGCTCTCTTTTACGAACTTCCTGAATGACGCCGTCTCTTGAAGTCTGTCTCTTGAATCTTCTGAGTGCGCTCTCGAGGGATTCGCCTTCTTTAACTTTTACTGTGCTCACTATATTCACTCCCTTCATATATCCAAACAAGGGACTTGTCTGTAACTTTCGCTATATTATACTATAAGCGGCCGAAAAAAGTCAATCGTTATTTTTCATTAAAAGAATTGCCGCTTCATTGAGGTTTTACCACAATATTGACAAGGCGGCCTTTTACATAAAGCTCCTTGACAATCTGCATTCCTTCGATTGCTTTTGCGATTGCGGGCTCGGCTTTCGCCGCTGCAATTGCCTCTTCATTTGTCGCTTCTGCGGAGATCATAAGACGTTCCTTGACCTTGCCGTTTATCTGAACCGCAATCTCAACCTCGTCATCAACACACTTTGCCTCGTCCCAGGTCGGCCAGCTCTCAAAAGCGATTGTATCATCGTGGCCGAGAATCTGCCAGATTTCCTCGCAGATATGCGGGCTTATGGGGGAGAGAAGCTTGATGAGGCCTTCGGCGAATTCCTTCGGGCAGGACCCCGCCTTATAGACGGAGTTTACAAATATCATCATCTGGCTGATGGCGGTATTGAATGCGAGAGCCTCGAAATCCTTGGTGACCTTGCGGACCGTTACATTGTAAACCTTCTCGAGCTCTGCGCGCTTATCCTCATTGAGGTTTGCCGGCTCGGTGAAGAAGGTCCAGACGCGGGTAAGAAATCTCTTAGCGCCCTCAACGCCCTGATTGCTCCAGGGTTTTGAGGCTTCGATCGGGCCCATGAACATCTCATAGAGACGCAGGGTGTCAGCGCCGTAATCGCGCACGATATCAGAGGGGTTGACCACGAATTCGGGGACGCGCTTTCCCATCTTTATACCGTTCGCGCCGAGAATCATGCCCTGATGAACGAGCTTCGCAAAGGGCTCTTTGACCGGCGAAATGCCTTGATTATAAAGGAATCTGTTCCAGATTCTCGAATAAATAAGATGACCTACGGCGTGCTCCGGTCCGCCGATATAGAGGTCACCGGGCAGCCAGTGTTTGAGAAGCTCGGGGTCGCCGATTGCCTTGTCGTTCTGCGGATCGATATAGCGCATAT
>JAFZOE010000295.1 GCA_017552845.1 Clostridia bacterium | reverse complement strand
GAGCCGTTATAATCTCTGCCTATTCCACAGGGCTTGAAGCGGTTATCATAGACCGGCTGAATCAGGATATTGCCCTGATAATCGAGAATGCCGTATTTCTTGGTGGTGGCGGATCTGAAGCCACACATATATTCATTGAGGTAATAGATTTCTTCGCAGTCCTCAAGGCCGGAATCCATCCAGTTGGCTTCCACGTCTTTGACATCGACAACCTGAGTGGAACCGTTGTCTATACCCTGGTTGTTATTCTTATTCTTGCCGGCCTTTGCTATACCCGAAATAATCAGGATAAGGATAATAAGCGCGGCAAGAGCGATAAGAACCTTTTTCCAGTCCTTCTTTATATCGAAATTCGCAATGAAGTCCTTGATTCTGTCAACAATCGAGCCCGAAGGCTGAGCCGAAGGAGCCTCATCGGGAACATCGACAAAATTATCGAAGTTGATTTCTTCGCCGGAAGATGTGCTTTGGCCTCTGGGCGGAATCTGCGGGCCTGCGCCGTTCCTTGCGATTTCAACCTGCCTGAAAGTCTGGTATTTCTCCATGATGTAGGTAAACATATCCCTGACATCGGTGGGGTTGAGGCGGACCGTCTCGGCCTCGCGCCTGAAGATTCTGTTCAGAACGGGAAGCTTGCCGGCGGATTCGATGCCGGGCTCGGAGCTCTCGCTCTTTTCGAATATAACTTCCTTGGCTTTTGCGAGAACGGAATTCACGGTTGATTCGGAAACATTGAGGTATCTCGCAAGAGGAGTTACGGGCATACCGCTGAAATAATGGAGCACTATCGCGGCGCGGAGCTCATCGCTCAAACCCATAACTGCCGCAAGTGCTTTCGCGGTCTTGGAAGGATCCTCATATACATCCTCCGAAAGGAATTCGAGCGAGCCCTCGGGAGTATCGGCAACGGCGTCGCCGAAGGTGAATTTGCGGCCCTCTTTGTAGACGGCGGCTATATTCTGCCTCATATAGATTTCAAAAGCATCGGGCTTCTTCAGGCGATCAATGGTGCAGAATACTCTCGTATAAGCATTTCTGGTAATATCGAGAGCTTCTTCAACATTTCCGCAGAGCCTGAAAGCAAGATAAAACGATGATTTCAGGGTGAGAGAATAGAGCTTTGCAATAGCGTCTTTGTCACCGGCTGCGGCAGCATTGACATAGCGGACTAATTCTTCGTTCAATTTTTACACTCCAATCTGTAAGTTATTTCAGAGCCATAGATAAGAATATTTTATACTATTATTTTGTTATTGTCAATATTTATATACTATAATATCGAAAAAATCAGGCCGGAAGCTTTCACTTCCGGCCGTAAATCATTTTATTTTACCAGCGGTTCTCCACGTATTCGCAGAAAGCATACATATCGTTGATTTCGAGCTTCGTGCCGTCATCGAGCGTGCAGGTGCCGTGCCAGATACCGTGGACCTGGTGGCTGTGCATTCTCATGACTCCGATATTAAGATCGCTGTGATGATCGAAGAAGGGCTCCATGGTCATATCAAATCTGCCGTCTTCGGAAACGAAATGCCAGGGCTCCATATATTTATCGGGCTTCGGGAAAGTCTCGACATCTACAGCGCCGAATTTATGAGCTTTTCCGTCGTAAAACATGCAGGTCTCGGTGGCGTTGCTCTCGTCGCCGATTCCCCAGGTGATTTCGAAGCCGAAAATATGTTTGTTGCCGTCGGCGTCGGTCAGATAGGTTGAGCCGTTGCCCCAATACCAGACGAGGCTGTAAGGAGTATTTACCCTGCCCCAGTCGAGAACGGCAAAGGTGTCGTCCTTTGAGAATTCAACGGTCTCGGCGCCCATCTTGAATGTGCCGGCGCATGGCATTGAATTCTGCTTTGTGGTCATAAAGTATCTGTCGGGGAAATTCTTGAAGGGCAGAACGGTCGTGATATTCTCAAGACCGGGCATGATATCCATCTGGAAACTGCACTCAACATCGCCCATCTTAAACCACAGTGTGCGGGAATCCTCTTTGGTGTCGAATTCGAATTCAGCCGATCCGATTTTGTATTTTACATTATTGGGAACATCGCCCTTGGGAGGCAAAACTATCTTATCCTTGCCGCCGAGAAACGGAGACATTTTGTTGCAGACAATTTTGCCGCTTTGCAGATCGACAAGCACGGCTGAAACATAGCCACCGAGCGAAATGTTCGCGCAGCTGATCTGGGCCATGTAGTTGCGGTTGCAGATCTGATAGAAATCCCACTCCTTGCGGCGCATGACCTTTCTGACTGCGTTGCGGTCATAATTAAATACATTGTGCCTTGCCCAGCCTTTTGCCAGCAGGCTGCCGCCCTTGCCGAGCAGAGCGGTCGGCTCGGTGTATTCGGTCTGTTTGCTGGGCGATGCCCACTCGCGGAAGCTCTTGTAAGTTCTTTCCATGGATATTCCCCTCTCAATTTAATGAAGAATTGGTTATAAAAATATTATCACATCATATAAATCAATTCAACAGTTTTTCATTATTTTGCCCTGTAATTTTTGACCGCATCGTAGCAGGCGAGAATATCCTCGCGCGCAAGATGGACTCCGTCGGAAAAAGCGGCGACAAAATCAGCGAAGGATGAATTGAAGTATTTATCTACAAAATCTTTCGCAAGAGTATGATAATAGTCTCTGTCCGATATAAGTGATGTTACATTTCCTTTATCATTTGTAACATAGCCCCAATCGCACAGATTTTTCAGAATCGTGTAGACGGTAGACTTCTTCCACCCCGCCTCGGAGAGACATATTGCGGACAGTCTGCCCGACCTGACAGGCTCATTTTTCCATATAATATCAAGGAGTTTGAGCTCAGACGGGCTCAGCATATTTTTCATCCGGAAATCGCCTCCGTTTGACAATAATTCATCGGTCTATAACTATTAGACCTTTTTAGTCTATCACATATAGACCTTTTTGTCAATATTTTCATTTTCGGGCGGTTTTTTCGCAAAAATGCCGGATTTTTGAATGAATAATGCATCTCTCCTGCAAAAATTATTCACACTTCAGACCTGCTTATTTTGCCTTTTCGGAACTAAAAAATATCGTAAAGTGAATAACTTTACTATTTTTATTCTGTTTTAGAATAATAAGCCTCGATTTTTTCACATTTTTCACCGGGTTTTTCACATTTGAAAGGCGGCATACTTTACGTCTCTCTTCTGTAAAGTGCAGTGCCTTTACAAGACGACGTCGATGAATAAAAATTAACCGGCTGCATAAAGCAACCGGTTTTTGCAGTTTTTCTTTCAGAATACCCTTTTCCCCTTCACGATGGTTGCAATTATCTGCTCCATACCCTCATCCAGGATGATGAAATCCGCATTTTTGCCCTCGGTTATGCTGCCGGTCACATCATCGGCGCCTATCGAGCGGGCGGGATTCAGGGTGAGTGCATATAATGCATCATCAATCGGGACGCTGAACGAGATAAGATTGCGGAATTCTGCGAATAAATCAGTCGATGAGCCAGCGAGAGTGCCGTCGGGCAGTCTGGCCGCCCCCTGTTTGATTACCTTCTGGCCGCCGAGAGAGTATTCACCGTCCGGCAGGCCTGAAGCCGCCATGGCATCGCTTATCACCACAGCTCTGCCACCGAGGATTGAGAATGCCGTCCTAAGTGTAGCGGGTGATATATGAATTCCGTCGCAGATAAGCTCGCACATTATTTCATTCTTCTTATAATCGAAAGCCGCGCCGACAAGTCCGGGTTCTCTGGAACCGAACTGAGTCATTGCATTGAAAAGGTGGGTAACATGAGTTATGCCGAGATCAAAGGCTCTGACCGCTTCATCGTAACCGATTGCGGTATGAGCGGCGGATACGGTGCAGATTTCCTTTGCCTTCTCTATGAATTCATCCGCACCCGGCATCTCAGGCGCTATATCTGCAAGACTTACCGGACAGATGCCGTTTAGTTCTCTGAAAAGCTCAATATCCGGATTGCGTATATCCTTTTCGGACTGGGCGCCTTTCTTTGCAGGAGAAATGAACGGGCCCTCCATATTGATTCCGTGGATGTAAGCGCCCTCTTCTTTTCCCATTGTTTCGGCGATATAGGCAAACGATTCACGGAGCAGTTTTTCATTCACCGTCATTGTCGCCGGGCAGAACGAGGTGACTCCGCGCGAGGCGAGATATCTGCTCATTTCACCTGCGCTCGCGGGATTTCCGTCGGTGCAGTCGAAGCCGTTGCAGCCGTGAATATGAATATCGATGAAGCCGGGCAGAATCACCCTGCCGGAGCAATCCTCGCCGCTCTCGTCAGTCTTTCCGACGGCCTCGATTATCTCACCGTTTGTCTTAATATCGGTTTTAACAAATCCGCGTTCCCTTCCGAGATACACCAAAGCATTTCTGAAAATCATATTGTCCTCATATAATGTAATATATAAATATTACGCTGTCTTAATCACACTATGTATAAAACTGATAATTGAAGAAAAAGCCGCAATATCGCTCTGATACTGCGGCAACATTTTTTATATCTTATTTCTTGTGGGCGGCAACATACTTCGCAAGGTCGCCGACAGTGCTTAAATCCTCAATAACGTCATCGGAAAGCTCGATGCCGAATTCATCCTCGATGGACATTGCAAGGTCTATAAGATCGAGGCTGCCTGCGCCGAGATCCTCTTCGAGGGTTGAGCTCTCTTTGATTACGGATTTATCAATTTCAAGCTGTTCGCTGATTATGTCGATAATCTTTTCAAGAACCATATCGCATTTCTCCTTTTCAGTAAAATACCCCCGGCTCGCGAGGGCATCGGGTTTATTTTACAGGTGCTTCGCAACATGAGCAGGATACATAATTCTCCTCGCTGTCTGCGTTAAGCGCTTTCTTTTCCTGAAGTTTCTTGACGAGTAATACAACTCCCGCAACCGCTGCGGCAACAGCAACTACAATTGCTATGATTTTGCAGATCTTTTTGACGGTCTCCATAACGTTCCTCCGATTTATAATTTGAGCAGATTCCTGCCCTTTTAAGCATTTCAATTATATCAAACAAAAATTTACTTGTCAATAATTAAACAGCCGCGGTCATAAAAAATTAACAACCGCGGCGGTAACGCTGACACTGTTTACTTTGCAAGCTTTGCGAGAGCTGACTTTTTGCGGGCGGCGTTATTCTTATGAATAAGACCTTTTGCCGCAGCCTGGTCAACCTTCTTGATAGCGTCTCTGATGAGAGCCTCAGCCTCGGGTGAGCCGGCTTCAACAGCTGCGTGAGCTTTTTTGATAGAAGTCTTGAGCGCGGTATTGCGCGATTTGTTTCTGGCAGCTCTTGTCTTGTTGACTAATACTCTTTTCTTAGCTGACTTGATATTGGGCATATAGACACCTCCTTCTTCATACGTTTTGTAATGATATCATACTTTTTCGCAGATTGCAAGAAAAAAATCAAAAAAGTTTGGCAATAATCACAGTTTTTTCAGCGCAGCTTCCGGCTGCCGGTGTATTCCCCTGACTGCCTGAGCGGTAAACTGCGGTTATTCCGGAGCCGGTTTGCCGATCCGGGGGACCCGGATTGAGTAATTTGCCGAAAAACGAGACGTTTTTGCCCCGTCCGGTGTCGTTTTTCTGCATCAAAATGCAAAATTTATCAAAAAATGTTAAAAAATCCGTAAAAAAAGCGGTTTTTTTCGAAAAAAACTCTTGACAGGTATTGTGTCTTTAAGTATAATAAAGGAGCAAAAAGGGAGCGATTGGGGCTTGTCCCCATTTTCTGCTACGAATTCCCAGAGAAAGGAGATGACCGTATGCCGGCTGCAATTCAGCAATGCTTCGGCGGAAGTCAGGTCTGCAAATTCGATCAGTTAAACCGTCTGACTCTGCCGGTCAAATACAGAGCAAGATACGGCAACACG
>JAFZOE010000294.1 GCA_017552845.1 Clostridia bacterium | reverse complement strand
CCTTATTTCACAATGCTTTTTGCCCTGTTCGAGCGTATATTTTATTTCGCTGTTTTCCGATGAATACTTGATTGCGTTGTCGAGCAGGATATCAATGATTCTCTCGAGCAGTTTTGAATTTGAAGCAGCGTTTACACCCTGCGGAATCCCGGCCTTTATGCTTTTACCGTTTGAAACGGCAAGCTCATTGAAGGCGCGCGTCATCCTTTCGCTCAGCTCGCTCAGGGAGACTGTTTCGAGAGCGGATTCGGGTATTCCCTCATCCGATTTTGAGAGCTGGAGAAGTTCCTGCATAAGGCCTGTCAGGCGGTCAACCTGGGATTTTATATTTTTGCTCCATTTGTTTTCGCCGTTATAGAGCTCCATCGCCTCGGCGTTAGCGCGGATAACCGCGAGCGGAGTCTTGATTTCGTGGCCCGCATCGGAAACAAACTGCTTCTGCCTCTCGATATTCTCTGCAATCGGCTTTATAGCGCGGTCGGATACCTTGCTTGTAAGCAGAAGCATAAGCAGCCAGCATACTGCGCCTGCTCCGAGAGAGACGATAAGCACGGTGATGATTCTGCCGTTATCCGAGGAGACGTCAAGAAAAGTGAAAACTCTGCCCTGTGAATAGTCCTCAGTCACCTTATACAGAAAGTGTCCGGTCCTGCCCTTTTCTCTGCCGTTACTCATAACGGAAAGCGCATATTCTCTTGCTTCTTCTTCGGTTACGGATGATATTCTGTCAATTTCAACCGACAGTATGTTCCCGTTCTCATCGGTATGGACCTTGAAGAACCTTGCACCTTCTGCGTCGTCGCGGCTGATTCCGAAAAACGGCGCGTGCTTAGGGAGCTCTCTGCGCTCATTGAAATCGTCATCCTCCGAATCGTCGTCATCATCGTCCGGCAATTCCGGGATAAAATCATCATCCTGACGGCGCATATCCGGGCGGAACATATCGCCGCTGACCGCGTCAAGCTTCTGATTATTCTGGCGGACGGTGAAGAAAATATTAAAAGCGTTGACCGACACGATAAACAGCAGAAGCAGAGCGGTGACGGCGGTCATCGCGGTTTTCAGGAATTTTCGTTTGAGTGTTTTAACCATCGTTTGCCTCCGTCAGGGTATAGCCGACATTTCTTTTGGCGGATATTTCAACCTTTGAGCCCAGCGCGGAAAGGCGCTTTCTCAGATAAGAGATATAGACCCAGACCGTTCCGATTTCGGCATCGGAATCATAGCCCCAGACCTTTGCGAGCAGGTCGTCGCCTGAAATGAATATGCCCTTATTCAGCATAAAGATTTCCATCATGCGGAATTCGATTTTGGGGAGCACCTGCGTTTCGCCGTTCGCCCCGAGTTCGTAGGTTCCGCGGTTCAGAGTCAGGTCGCCGAAAGTCAGCACATCGGGAGTAAAATCCTCGCGGCGGCGGAGCATCGCCCTTATCCTCGCGAGCAGCTCGCCCATGGCGAAGGGCTTCGGGAGATAATCATCGGCACCGGCATCGAGCCCTGCAATTCTGTCTTCAATCTCCGATTTCGCGGTCAGGAGCAGGACAGGCGTCTTTATCCCCTCGCTGCGCAAAGTTGTCAGCACTTCAAGGCCGTCTTTTTTCGGCATCATTATATCGAGGATTATTCCGTCATATTCACCGAGGCGCGCATAATCGAGAGCGTCGGCTCCGTCAAAAACGGAATCAACAAGATATTTGTGATAAACGAGGATGTCTGTTATCGCCTCATTGAGGGCGGTTTCATCCTCTGCAAGTAATAGTTTCATAGTATAACCTCTCAGCACTCATTGTGATGATATTCTACTTTTAAAACCTTAAATCTACCTTAACGGGTTTATTATAACAGATTTTTTCGGATTATAACAGCATTTTTATTGAAAAAGAACCGGCACAGTAGTAAAATATAGCCGAGGAAGTGAAAAGATGCTTTATAAATATGAGATGCATACCCACACCTGCGCGTGCTCTGCCTGCGGTGTGATAACCGCGGAGCAGGCGGTCGATATCGCAATTGAAGCGGGGCTTTCGGGGCTTGTATTCACCAATCATTTCTATTACGGAAACACCTGCGTTGACCGACATCAGCCCTGGGCGGATTTTGTGAAGACCTATGAGAATGATTATCTCAGGGCAAAGGAATATGCCGCCGATATGGATTTCGATGTTATTTTCGGAATAGAGGAGCTTTACAGGCCCGGCAAGGAAGTTCTGATTTACGGACTTGACGCAGATGAGATTGCCGCCGTCCCGGAATTCAGACACATGAACCTTCCCGAAATGAGAGACTTCGTCATTTCAAAAGGCGGAATCATCGCCGCCGCGCATCCTTTCAGACACAGGGACTATATTCCCGATCCGGATAATTTTGACGGCGAAGAATATTTCAACGCAATAGAGGTTTACAATCATCAGAATACGCCCGAAGACAACGCTCAGGCGCAGGAGTATTTCAAAGACAGCAAACTGCATATGATTTCGGGCGCCGATTATCACCGCACCGAGCATGAGATGGGAAAATCGGGCCTCGCCTTCCCACGCAGGATAAAAGACACGAAGGAACTTGCGCGGCAGATACTCAGCGGCGACTATAAGCTGATTATAAACGGGGAGATTGTGTAAGTCACCGGCATCAGCGACTATATATAGTATATAAATATATAAAATATAATATTATAGAAAAAATCCTTGACATTGGTTT
>JAFZOE010000293.1 GCA_017552845.1 Clostridia bacterium | reverse complement strand
TCTTCTTCCTCTTCGGGTTCGGGGTCGGAAAGTTCCTCGTATTCATCGCTGAACGAGCTGTAATCGCCGAACATACCCGAATACTCGGATTTTTTCATAATGTGAATAGCATCCGGTTCGATGTAGAGGCCGATGACAGAGCCTTCGGCTTCATAATCGGTTGTCTGAATCATCCACTTGAAGCCGCCTATATCAACTATAATTTCAAAATGAACGCCCTTGAAAGTAACGGAGGTAACGACGCCCTTGAGCATACCCTTTTCGGGAGCGACGACATCGACATCCTCGGGGCGGACAACGACGTCAACCGCCTCGTTCTTGTCAAAGCCCTTGTCGAGGCACTCGAATTTATGTCCCGAGAATTCGACGAGGCAGTCATCGAGCATAACGCCGTCAACGATATTGCTCTCGCCGATGAAGTCGGCGACGAAAGCGTTCTTTGGCTCGTTATAGATATCTACCGGGGAGCCTATCTGCTGGATGATACCGTTATCCATAACCACGACGGTATCGCTCATTGAGAGAGCCTCCTCCTGATCGTGGGTGACGTATATAAACGTGATGCCCAGGCGCTGCTGGATATTCTTAAGCTCAACCTGCATATCCTTGCGCAGCTTAAGATCGAGAGCGCCGAGAGGCTCATCGAGAAGGAGCACGCGCGGATGGACCGCGAGAGCGCGCGCAATGGCGACTCTCTGCTGCTGGCCGCCGGAAAGAGAATTGATGTTTCTTTTATTGAAACCCTTGAGATTGACAAGCTCGAGCATTTCCTCGACCGTCTCTTTTATCTGTTTCTCGGGCAGTTTCTTTATGCGAAGGCCGAACGCCACATTCTCATAGACATTCAGATGAGGGAAGAGAGCGTAGCGCTGGAATATAGTATTGACATTCCGTTTGTGAGGAGGGACGGAATTGATTTTTTTACCATCAAAAATAACCTCACCTTCGTCAGGCTCAATGAAACCCGCAATAATCCTGAGGGTAGTGGTCTTGCCGCAACCCGAAGGACCGAGCAGAGTCATGAACTCCTTATCACGAATGTAAAGGTTAAGATCTTTAAGCACCTGATTATCCCCGAATGAAACGGAGATGTTTTTAAGATCAATGATAACGTTGTCTTTCAATTATCTGACCCCTCTCTTTTGGAAAAATATCACAATCCTTTTTTATAAAGTATTATGATAAATATATTGCAAAATTCACAAAATGTCAACTGTTTCAATCAAAAAATATAATTATCTTTCAAGTGCGATTATATTCGCGGAATTATTGACGTAAAGCGAAAAATTTGATATTATAAATGAGAATAAACGGCGCACGCGCCGCAGGAGGGTTATTATGGAACTGAGAATCAAGGATTTACCCGTCAGCGAAAACGGCTATGCCGAAACGATGAAAGAGAAGGTTGAGCCCTTCCTCGCAAAATACCGTCAGGAGGGATTTTTCCGCGGCCACGACGGCCAGAATATCCACTATGAAAAATATCTGATTCCCGATGCGCTCGCGAGCGTAACAGTCGTTCACGGCTTCACCGAGAGCGCAGAGAAATTCCGCGAGATGGCGTTCAACTTTATCGTCATGGGCTTCAACGTTTTCCTGCTCGATCAGCGCGGCCACGGCACCAGCTTCCGCTACGCTCCCGATCCGCAGACCGTTTCGGTCAACAAATTCGATGAATATATCGAGGATCTGGATATTTATGTAAATACGATTGTTAAACAAGATTCGGGCGAACTGCCTCTCTATGTCTACTGCCACTCAATGGGCGGAGCAGTTACGATTCAGTATCTTCAGACTCATCCCGGTGTATTCAAAAAGGCCGTTCTCTCCGCTCCGATGGTCCTCTGCAAAACCGCGGGTCTGCCGCAGTGGTTTGCGCTTGCCGTTTCGAGAGTATTCTGCACCATCGGCAAGGGCCACGATACCGTCATGGGCTTCCACGGCTTCAATCCCGACAAGACTTATGTTGACAGCAACATGACGAGCGAAGCGAGATTCAATTATTATCAGGCAAAAAAATGCGCGAATAAAGATCTGCAGACCGCAAACGCCTCATATAAATGGCTCAAAGAGGCGGTGCTTGTGGCGAAGAAAAATCTCGACCCCGCCCGCTGCGCGAAGATTGAGATTCCGGTTCTGCTCTGCCAGCCCGAGGAGGACGGCTCCGTAGTCAGCGAAAAAGAGAATGAATTCATCGCTCTCGTTCCGAACGGAAAGCTCGTTAAATTCCCGAACAGCCGCCACGAAATCTACGGTTCTGTTGATGCAACGGTTCTCGAATATCTGCAGACGATAGAAAAATTCTATAAAGAGTAAAATTTAAAACCCGCAGGGCTCGGCGCCTTGCGGGTTCAGTTTTTTATTAGGTTGTTTCGCTGTTTTCAGTTTCACCGACAGCTTCATCCATGCTCTTCTGAACTTTTGAGCCGGTCTTTATGCCGATTGTCTTTTTGCCGAGATTGATAAGTCTGAGGACCGCAGGGCTCAGCACAATGTTTATGGCGGCTTCGACAAGGAAATTCACGCCGCACAGGCCGAGAATCATAAACTTGCCGGCTGAGGGGTAGCCTGCGTTTGCCGCCCACTGGGAAATTGTCTCATAGAAGAAGAGACGGCAACCGAGAAGGAATATGCCCGTATTCACTATGGGTGCGGCTATTGCCGCCGCAAAGACGGCGAGATACATATTTTTGCCGCTGAGAAGTTTGTAGATAACGCCCGAAATGAGGCCTGCCAGAGCGCCTTTTAAGAGCACTGTAATTATGGTGCCGGGGATGCTGACGGCGAGAAACACGCTCGCGTCGGTGAAAAGGACTACAACGCCGAAGACAAATCCGAGCCACGCGCCCGCCTTGTATCCGTAAAGTGCCGCGCCGACTACTATCGGAATAAGAACGAGGGTGATGTTGAAAACGCCGAATCTGATTGAGATTGCCGCCGCCTGAAGCACGACGATGATCGCCGTAAACAGACCTATGCCGACAACCTGCTGGGTTCTGTTTTTATTCATATTGAATTTTCCTCCTGCTACTGTTTTGATTTCTCAAATATAGTGCATAATGAATTATATATGATAAATGTGAACTTTTC
>JAFZOE010000292.1 GCA_017552845.1 Clostridia bacterium | reverse complement strand
TTCATAGCAAGAGTCTTTGTGATAGCAGCTGTAAGAGTGGTCTTACCGTGGTCAACGTGACCGATGGTTCCGATGTTTACATGCGGTTTGTTACGATTAAAATGTTCTTTTGCCATTGAATTGTTTCCTCCCTTTTAGAAGCAATTTAATTACATGCATAGCATGTTGATATTTTACCAATAATTACTTGAAATTTCAAGCATTTTTTACAAAATTTGCTTTTATTTCTCTGATATGAGTTTTTCGGCTATATTCTTGGGAACTTCGCTGTAATGCGAGGGCTCCATGACATACTGTCCTCTGCCCTGAGTCCTTGAACGCAAAGAGGTTGCGTAGCCGAACATATTTGAGAGCGGAATAAAAGCGTCTATCTGAGTCGCGCCCGTCCTGACTTCCTGACCCTGAACAAGTCCGCGTCTGGAGTTGATATCGCCGATAACGTCGCCGATATATTCGTCGGGAACGATGACCGAGGTCTTCATGATGGGCTCCATAAGCACGGGAGCAGCCTTCCTCATCGCATCCTTGAAAGCCATTGAAGCGGCAATCTTGAACGCCATTTCTGAGGAGTCAACTTCGTGATAGGATCCGTCATAGAGAGTTACTTTGACATCAACTACATTGTATCCGGCGAGAGTTCCCGAGAGCATTGCTCCCTTGATACCCGCCTCGATGGCGTTGAAATATTCCTTCGGAATAGCACCGCCGACGATTTCGTTGACGAATTCATAACCCTTCTCGGGATTGGGCTCGATCCTGATTTTAACGTGACCGTATTGACCTTTACCGCCTGACTGACGCGCATATTTCGTATCGGATTCGGCGGGAACGGTAATCGTTTCACGGAAAGCAACCTGCGGCTTACCGACATTCGCTTCAACATGGAATTCGCGCAGCATTCTGTCAACGATAATTTCAAGGTGAAGCTCGCCCATACCTGCAATGATGGTCTGGCCTGTCTCTTCGTCGGTGTAGCACTTGAATGTCGGATCCTCCTCCGCGAGCTTTGCAAGAGCTATACTCATCTTTTCCTGACCGGCTTTGGTCTTGGGCTCGATGGCAACTCTGATAACGGGCTCGGGGAATTCCATTGATTCAAGTATGATAGGATGCTTTGAGGTGCAGAGCGTGTCGCCCGTGGTCGTCTGCTTGACGCCTACGCATGCGGCGATATCGCCCGCGTAGCAGGTTTCGATATCCTGTCTGTGATTCGCGTGCATCTGGAGAATTCTACCCATTCTCTCATTGACGCCCTTGGTCGAATTATAGACCGTATCGCCTGCATTGACCGTGCCGGAATATACTCTGAAGAAGCAGAGCTTGCCGACAAACTGGTCGGTCGTTATTTTGAATGCAAGAGCCGCAAAAGGCTCGTCATCTGAAGAATTTCTGACCTCGTCCTTATCCGTCTTGGGGTTAGTGCCCGTGATAGCGGGGACATCGGTCGGAGCGGGCATATAATCGACTATTGCATCGAGAAGCAGCTGAACACCCTTGTTGCGGTAAGAAGTGCCGCAGGTGACGGGAACCATGTGATTTGAGATTGTCGATTTTCTGATGCAGGTCTTGATTTCGTCGATTGTCAGTTCCTGACCTTCGAGATATTTCTCAAGCAGAGCATCATCCTGCTCGGCAACGTGCTCAACCATTTCGTCATGGTATTTCTGCGCTGTTTCAAGCATGTCGGCGGGGATGTCCTTGCACTCAATCTTGGTGCCGAGATCATCGTTGTAGTAATACGCCTTCATGATAACAAGATCGATAATACCCCGGAAATCCGCCTCTGCTCCTATCGGGAGCTGAATGGGAACGGCGTTGCATTTAAGGCGATCCTTCATCATATCAACTACGTGATAGAAATCCGCACCCATAATGTCCATCTTATTGATATAGACCATTCTGGGAACCTTATATTTATCCGCCTGTCTCCAAACCGTTTCGCTCTGGGGCTCAACGCCTCCCTTTGCGCAGAGAACGGTAACAGAACCGTCAAGAACTCTCAGCGAGCGCTCGACTTCAACTGTGAAGTCAACGTGGCCCGGAGTGTCGATGATGTTTATACGGTGTTCTTTCCAGAAGCAGGTAGTGGCAGCTGAGGTAATCGTGATTCCACGCTCCTGCTCCTGCTCCATGAAGTCCATGGTAGCGGCGCCGTCATGAGTCCCACCTATCTTATGGGTTTTACCCGTATAGAAGAGAATTCTCTCGGTTGTAGTGGTCTTGCCGGCATCTATGTGAGCCATAATACCGATGTTTCTTGTCTTTTCGAGTGAAACCTGCCTTGGCAAATTAACACCTCCGATTCTGTATGGAATAAGTAATAATCAATTGCGCTCAGTGATATTTCCCGCGGGAAATTACCATCTGAAGTGTGCAAATGCCTTGTTGGCCTCTGCCATCTTGTGAGTATCTTCACGCTTCTTGAATGCTGCACCGGTTTCGTTGACGGCATCCATGATCTCGTTTGCGAGACGTTCCTTCATTGTTCTTTCGGAACGGGCGCGTGAATAAGCAGTGATCCAACGCAGACCGAGGGTCTGTCTTCTTTCGGGGCGGACCTCCATGGGAACCTGGTAGGTCGCACCACCGACACGGCGGGCCTTAACCTCGAGAACGGGCATAACGTTCTCCATGGCTGCTTCGAAAACTTCGAGCGGCTCCTTGCCGGTCTTCTCTTTGATAATGTCAAAAGCATCGTAAACGATCTTCTGAGCTACTCCCTTTTTACCGTCAAGCATGATGTTGTTGATCAGACGGGTAACAAGAGTTGAGTTGTAAAGCGGATCAGGCAAAACTTCGCGTTTTGCTATGTTGCCTCTTCTTGGCACTTCGCTTCCCTCCTTCATAGTAATGATATCATAGGTACTCGAGCGACAAATTCTCGTGGCGCCAACGCAGAGACATATATAATGTTATATATAGACTGCATTGGTGAAATATTGCATTTCGCCTGCAAGATTATTTGTCATTAAATGATGCGGATTATTTCTTTACCTTCGGACGCTTTGCACCGTATTTTGAACGGGCCTGCATTCTGTCGGTAACACCCTGAGTATCAAGGGTGCCGCGAATGATGTGGTAACGCACACCGGGGAGATCCTTTACACGGCCGCCGCGGATAAGAACGACGCTGTGCTCCTGAAGGTTGTGACCGACGCCCGGAATGTAAGCGGAAACTTCCATGCCGTTTGTCAGACGGACTCTGGCGATCTTACGAAGAGCTGAGTTCGGCTTCTTGGGAGTAGCTGTCTTAACTGCTGTGCAAACGCCGCGCTTCTGGGGTGAATTCTGATCGGTCATAACATTCTTTTTGGAGTTGAGACCTTTCAGAAGAGCGGGAGCCTTGGGCTTCCTTTCAAGGGTCTGTCTGCCGTTACGAACAAGCTGGTTAAAGGTAGGCAAGTGTTTTTCTCTCCTTTCTTTGAAAATTCTATATCTCAGGGCGTCGGATTGCTCCGGCGCCCGCAGACACCGTGGATTGATATTTTATCATATAATATATATATTTGTCAACAGTTTTAACAAAAATCAGTCGAGATTTTCGTTAATATTGCCCTTTTGACCTGTGGGGTAAATCTTGACGTCGCTGTAGCACTGCATACCGGTTCCGCTCGGGAGAAGCTTACCGATGATAACGTTCTCCTTGAGGCCGATAAGGTGGTCGGTCTTGCCCTTGATGGCGGCGTCGGTGAGAACTCTCGTGGTCTCCTGGAAGGACGCTGCTGAAAGGAACGAATCGGTGGCAAGTGATGCCTTGGTGATACCGAGCAGAGTGGGCTCGCAGGATGCAAGCTTGGGCTTCTTGCCCTTTGACGAAGCCTTCGCCGCAAGGCGGTTGTTTTCGTCGACGAAATCCTGCTTCTCAACAACCTGGTCAACAAGGAAGGTGGTGTCGCCGGGATCGGTGATCTTGACCTGGCGCATCATCTGACGGATGATAACCTCGATATGCTTATCGTTGATATCAACGCCCTGGAGACGGTAAGTCTTCTGAACTTCCCTGATGAGGTAATCGTGAACGGCATCGCTGCCGAGAATGGCAAGGATATCGTGGGGGTTCTGCGAACCTTCGGTGAGCTGGTCGCCCATTTTCACCGTGTCGCCGTCCTGAACCTTCTTCTTAAAGCCGTAGGGGATAAGATACTGCTTGACCTGGCCGTCATCGCCGGTTACAACTATATGGTCGGCATTCTTGATCTTTTCTATGGAAACGACACCGTCGATTTCGCTCATAATTGCGAGAACCTTGGGCTTGCGGGCTTCGAAAAGCTCTTCAACTCTGGGAAGACCCTGAGTAATATCCGACTGGTCGGCTGCGCCGCCGGTGTGGAAGGTTCTCATCGTAAGCTGGGTGCCGGGCTCGCCGATTGACTGAGCGGCGATAATGCCGACTGCTTCGCCGACTGTTACGGGCAGACCTGTCGCAAGGTTTTTGCCGTAGCACTTGATGCAGGCGCCGTGCTGGGATTCGCAGGTGAGAAGAGAACGGATCTTGATTCTCGCCTTGGCATTTTCGGGAAGTTTGCCCTTGGCAATCTTCTTCTCAACATCCTGATGGGCAAGGTCGCTGATTTCCTTCGCCTTTTCGTCGGTGATCATCTCATCCTTGCTTGCAACAAGCTCGCCGGTGAAGGGATTGTAATAATCCTCAAAGAGGAATCTGCCGGAAAGACGCTCCTCGAGGGAAACGATCTTTCTCGAATTCTTCTTTCTCTCATCGTCGAAGATGTCATAAACTTCCGCGCCGTCTTTGCAGTGGCAGTCTTCCTCGCGGATGATAACATCCTGGGAAACGTCAACAAGACGTCTGGTAAGATAACCGGAGTCCGCAGTTCTCAGCGCCGTATCGGCAAGACCTTTACGCGCGCCGCGGGCGGAAATGTAGTATTCAAGAATATTCAGGCCTTCGCGGTAGTTTGCTCTGATGGGAACCTCAATAACCTTACCTGAGGTGTTGGCAAGAAGTCCGCGCATACCGGCAAGCTGACGAAGCTGAGAGTCATTACCTCTGGCGCCTGATTTAAGCATGATATTGATTGGATTGAATTCCTCGAAGTTTGCCTTGAGGGCATCACCGACTTCATTCGTGCAGGATTCCCAGACATTGATAACTTCTTTGGAACGCTTGTCTTCCGAATAGAAGCCTATCTCGTAGAGTTTTTTAATTTTTTCGATCTTTTCATCCGCTTTTTCAAGGATTTCCTTCTTCTGCGGAGGAATGGTCGCGTCGCACACGGCAACGGTAAGACCGCTTATGGTTGAATACTTGTAGCCCTGCGCTTTGATATTATCGAGCACCTTGCCCGAAACGGAGGTGCCGTGAACCTTGATACATCTGTCGATGATCTTGCCGAGAACCTTCTTACCGACGAGTTCGTCGATTTCAAGAGCAAAGAGGTTTTCGGGCTTGGTTCTGTCAACGAAACCGAGATCCTGAGGAATCGGATCGTTGAAGATAAGCTTGCCGAGAGTGGTGGTGACAAGGCCGGTAAGCTTCTTGCCGTTGAATTCCTTGGTCATACGGACTCTGATGGAAACGTGAAGGCCGATATCGCCCTCATCATAGGCCATCATCGCCTCGTTGACTGAGCCGAAGGTCTTGTAAACACGGTGAATCTTCTTATCCTCGCCCTTGACCTCAACCGGTGCGCCGGGCTCGCAGGGATTGATGGGATTGTAATCGGAATTCGCGGGGTTATTATCATTGACCATGGTCAGATAATAGGAGCCGAGAATCATATCCTGAGTGGGAACGGTAACTGGCTTGCCGTCCGAAGGCTTGAGGAGGTTGTTGGCAGCGAGCATAAGGAATCTCGCCTCTGCCTGAGCCTCTGCGGAAAGAGGAACGTGAACAGCCATCTGGTCGCC
This sequence comes from Clostridia bacterium, assembly GCA_017552845.1. Lineage (GTDB taxonomy): Bacteria > Bacillota > Clostridia > Oscillospirales > Acutalibacteraceae > CAG-177. The sequence continues at coordinate 8,837 of JAFZOE010000292.1, read as the reverse complement.
GTCGAAGTCGGCGTTGAACGCCGTGCAAGCGAGGGGATGAAGTTTTATCGCTCTGCCTTCAACGAGCACGGGCTCGAACGCCTGGATACCGAGGCGGTGAAGGGTCGGAGCGCGGTTAAGCATAACCGGATGATCCTTGATAACTATTTCGAGAGCATCCCAGACCTGGGATGACATCGCTCTGTCAACCATCTTGCGCGCGGATTTGACATTGCCGGCGTCGCCTGTCTCAACAAGGCGCTTCATAATGAAGGGCTTGAAGAGCTCGAGAGCCATCTCCTTGGGGAGGCCGCACTGATACATCTTCAGCTCGGGACCGACAACGATAACGCTTCTGCCCGAATAGTCAACACGCTTGCCGAGAAGATTCTGTCTGAATCTGCCCTGCTTGCCCTTGAGCATATCGGAGAGTGATTTGAGCGCTCTGTTGCTCGGCCCGGTGACCGGTCTGCCTCTTCTGCCGTTATCGATAAGAGCGTCAACGGCTTCCTGGAGCATTCTCTTTTCGTTTCTGATGATTATATCGGGGGAACCGAGCTCGATAAGCTTTGCAAGACGGTTGTTTCTGTTGATAACGCGTCTGTAAAGGTCGTTGAGGTCGCTGGTGGCGAATCTGCCGCCTTCGAGCTGAACCATCGGACGAAGCTCGGGGGGAATTACGGGGATAACGTCGAGAATCATCCACTCGGGTCTGTTGCCCGAAAGTCTGAAAGCTTCGACTACTTCGAGTCTCTTGAGGAGCTTGACTCTCTTCTGCGAGGAGGCGTTTTCAAGCTCTTCCTTGAGCTCCTTCGAGAGCTCTTCGAGGTCGATACTCGCGAGAAGCTCTTTTACAGCCTCTGCGCCCATGCCGGCTTTGAAGTCGTCCTCATATCTCAGGCGGTATTCCTGATAGTCTTTCTCTTCGAGAGTCTGGCATTTTTCAAGCGGTGTGTCGCCGGGATCGATGACGATGTGCTTTGCGAAATAGAGCACTCTCTCAAGGTCCTTTGGCATGATATCGAGAATAAGGCTCATTCTCGAGGGGATACCCTTGAAATACCAGATGTGTGATACGGGTGTTGCAAGCTCGATATGGCCCATTCTTTCACGGCGGACCTTGGCCCTTGTGATTTCAACGCCGCAGCGCTCGCACACCTTGCCCTTATATCTGACTTTCTTGTATTTTCCGCAGTGGCATTCCCAGTCCTTGGTAGGCCCGAAAATCTTTTCGCAGAAAAGACCGTCTTTTTCAGGTTTAAGGGTTCTGTAATTTATCGTTTCGGGTTTCTTGACCTCGCCGTAGGACCATTCCCTGATGGCTTCGGGCGAAGCAAGGCCGATTCTTATGGATTCAAAAGTGAGATTTGCATTGTTTTCAATGTTTTCCATTAAAAATATGCCCCTTCCTTATATTTTTGAAAAGCGGAGATTACTGATAATCGTCATCGGAACCGTTATAACCGTAGGAATCGAAATCCTCTGCGCCGAAGTCGTCGCCGTCTTCATCGAATTCCATATCCTCGACAGCGCTGTAGTTGACGGAATCATCGTCATCCTCATCGGAATCAACATCATAGACATCGTATTCCTTGCTGTCTTCATCGATATCGTATCCTTCGCCGCCCTCGGCGTCGTTGACTGTCGAGAAGGCTTCCCTGTTATCCTCGCTCTGTGCCGGAAAATCATTGTCAAACGAGGTGCGAAGATCGATTTCGTTGCCGTCCCTGTCAAGAACCTTGATTGAAAGAGCGAGTGACTGAAGCTCCTTGACGAGAACCTTGAATGCTTCGGGTGTGCCGGGCTTCGGAATGTTGTTGCCCTTGACGATTGCTTCGTAGGTGTCAACTCTGCCGACGGTATCGTCGGATTTGACGGTAAGTATCTCCTGAAGGGTGTATGCCGCGCCGTAAGCTTCGAGAGCCCAGACTTCCATTTCACCGAAACGCTGGCCGCCGAACTGCGCTTTACCGCCGAGGGGCTGCTGGGTAACGAGTGAATACGGGCCTGTTGAACGGGCGTGGATCTTATCATCAACAAGGTGATGGAGTTTGAGGTAATACATTACGCCGACCGTAACGGGGTTATCGAATTTTCTGCCCGTTCTGCCGTCGTAAAGAGTGGTCTTGCCGGATTTGTCGAGAGTGAATATCTTCTCGGGGTCGAATTTGAAGTTTTCGGGATTGTATTCAAATTCGCCGGTCTCCTCGGCAAGCTTCTTGGCAGCCTTGGCTCTGGCCTTGAGATCGGCCTGCGCCTTGGCGAGAATCTTTTCGTTTGCCTCATCGATGGCATCCGCTATATCGCTTTCGTGAGCGCCGTCGAAAACGGGAGTCATAACATTGATTCCGAGACTGCGCGCGGCAAGTCCGAGGTGAACCTCAAGAACCTGACCGATATTCATACGCGAGGGAACGCCGAGAGGGTTAAGACATATATCGAGCGGTGTGCCGTCGGGAAGGAAGGGCATATCCTCTACCGGGAGGATTCTCGAAACAACGCCCTTGTTACCGTGGCGGCCCGCCATCTTGTCGCCGACTGAGAGCTTACGCTTCTGGGCAATGTAGCAGCGGACTACCTTATTGACGCCGGGAGCGAGCTCGTCGCTGTTTTCCTTGGTGAATACTTCGACATTGACGACAACGCCGTATTCGCCGTGGGGAACTCTGAGGGAGGTATCCCTGACTTCCTTCGCCTTCTCGCCGAATATGGCATGAAGGAGTCTCTCTTCGGGAGTCATCTCGGTTTCGCCCTTGGGCGTTACCTTGCCGACAAGGATATCGCCGCTGCGGACCTCTGCGCCGATGCGGATTATACCGTTTTCGTCGAGGTTTGCAAGAGCGTCATCGCCGGTGTTGGGAATATCTCTGGTAATATCTTCGGGGCCGAGCTTGGTGTCTCTGGCCTCTGTATCGTATTCCTCAATGTGGATTGAGGTGTAGACATCGTCACGAACTATCTTTTCGCTGATAAGAACAGCGTCCTCGTAGTTGTAGCCTTCCCAGGTCATGAAGCCGATGAGAGCGTTCTTGCCGAGAGCTACTTCGCCGTGGTCAATCGCGGGGCCGTCGGCTATGACTTCGCCCGCCTCAACTCTCTGGCCTACGGTGACGATGGGTCTCTGGTTGTTACAGGTTGCCTGGTTGGAGCGCATATACTTGATAACTTCGTAATCCCTGACGTTTCCGCCGTCTTCGAGGATTGTTATCTGGTCTGCGCAGACTTTGGTGACTACGCCGCCGTTTTCGGCGAGCACGCAGACGCCAGAGTCAACCGCCGCTTTGTATTCCATACCGGTTCCGACTATCGGAGCCTTGGTGGTCAGAAGAGGAACTGCCTGCTTCTGCATGTTGGAGCCCATGAGCGCGCGGTTCGCGTCGTCGTTTTCAAGGAAGGGAATCATCGCCGTTGCAACGGAAACAACCATCGCGGGCGAAACGTCCATGTAGTCCGCATTCACTGGCTCAGTTTCGAGGAATCCCTCTCTGTATCTCGCGGCGATTCTGGAATTGATGAATCTGCCGTCCTTGTCGAGAGGCTCGTTACCCTGGGCGACAACGTGTCTGTCTTCTGCGTCGGCGGTCATGTATTCGACCTCGTCGAGCACGCGGACATCCTTGATCTTGCCCTTCTTGTCGTAGATCTTTTCGATTTTTCTGTAAGGAGCTTCGATGAAGCCGTATTTATTTATCTTCGCATAGGTTGCGAGATAAGAGATAAGGCCGATGTTGGGACCTTCGGGGGTCTCAATGGGGCACATTCTGCCGTAGTGGGTGTAGTGAACGTCGCGGACCTCGAAACCGGCTCTGTCTCTTGAAAGACCGCCGGGGCCGAGCGCGGAGATACGGCGCTTATGGGTGAGCTCCGCAAGAGGATTGGACTGATCCATGAACTGCGAGAGCGGTGAAGACCCGAAGAACTCCCTGATGGCAGTGGTGATGGGACGAATATTGATAAGGGACTGAGGAGTGATTTTTTCTTCCTCCTCCTGAGCCTGAACGGACATTCTCTCGCGGACGACTCTCTCCATTCTGGTCAGACCGATCTTGAACTGATTCTGAAGGAGCTCGCCGACGGAGCGGATACGTCTGTTGCCCAGGTGATCGATATCATCGAGATTGCCCACGCCCTTTGTCAGGCAGTTGACATAGTTGACGGAGGCATAGATATCGTCCCTGATAATGAACTTGGGAATAAGATCGTCGCAGCGCTCTTTCAAAGCGGCAAGAACGGTCTTCTTATCCTTTTTCTTGAGACCTGCGAGTATCTCTTTGAGAACTGTGAAACGGACCTTCTCGCCGAGTGCAATCTCCTCAAGGTCTTCTCTCTTGATGGTGGAGGGAAGAAGAACAAGGGGATCAACCATGCGGTTGGAGGAGACGGTGAGCTCGGAGCCGTCTTCACACTTGACGACTACTCTCCATACGCCGGCATTCTCGAGCTCCTGAACCTTTTCTTCGGTGAGCTCCTCATCTGGCATGGCGAGCACTTCGCCTGTCTCTTCGTCAACTACGGGCTGAGCTACGACACAGCCGGGCAGGCGGTTGAGAAGAGAGAGCTTTTTGTTGTATTTATAGCGGCCTACGCGGGAAATATCATATCTGTAGGGATCGAAGAAGAGCGAATCGATATTCTGCTGGGCAACCTCGAGAGTTACGGGCTCGCCGGGGCGCATCTTCTTGAATATCTCCATGAGCGCTTCTTCTGTATTTTTGGTCTCGTCCTTTTCGAGGGTAGCCTCGATTTTGATATCGTCGCCGAAGAAATCGCGGATATCCTGATTTGAACTCAGACCGAGAGCACGAACGAAGGTGGTGATGAGTATTTTCTTGTTTTTGTCAATCTTGACATAGAACAGATCGTTGACGTCGGTTTCGTATTCGAGCCAGGCGCCTCTGTTGGGGTTGATCGTAGAAGCATAGAGCTCCTTACCGATCTTGTCATGGGTCATGCTGAAATAGACACCGGGTGAACGAACGAGCTGGGAGACAATTACTCTCTCCGCGCCGTTGATAACGAAAGTGCCGCTTTCGGTCATAATCGGGAAATCGCCCATATAGACCTCCGACTCCTTGACGGTGCCCGTATTCTTATTGAGCAGGCGGACCGTCGCTCTCATCGGGGCGGCGTAGGTGGTATCTCTTTCCTTGCATTCGCGGACATTGTATTTCGGCTTGTCATCCATGCGGTAGTCAATGAAACTGAGCACAAGGTTGCCCGAATAATCCGTGATGTCTGCCATATCGCGGAAGGCTTCCTTGAGACCGGTTCTGATAAACCAATCGTAGGATGATTTCTGGATTTCAATGAGGTTGGGGATATCCATTACCTCGTTGATTTTGCCGAAGCTCATGCGGGTGCAGCTTCCTCTGGTGATGGGCTTCACATTGAGCATCTGATAAATCCTCCGTTCATTTGCTTTTTTGCCGGTTTTCCGCTTTATAGAGATATAAAATAAGCGGGGCGCACCGACACACGTAGGTCAGTATTATAATTGCCCCGCTTATAAAAGTCAATAAAAATATTCTATTATTTACGCAATATTACATAATTTTGTGAGTTCCGACAACAAAAGGTTGCCGAAAGCACAAAAGTTTGTCCAATTTAATAATAATTATTTATATATTATCGGGTGCCTGTCCTTCTCCAGACCGGCAGGAAGAGGCGTTTCGAGGCAGGCGGTGTAGATATCGGTCGCCGTGCATTCGAGCGAAAATGCCCTCTGCGCCTGCTCAGAGCAGGAAGCAATATCCGAGGTTTTTGAGATGACCGGCAGAGACGCCGTCTCCTTCATTTGCGAGAGTATTTTTGCGCCGTTTCCGCTCATTCCGAGAACTCTGATATAAGGCGGCTCAAGCGCCGCATCCTCACGGGTTATGCCGATTAAAGACGAGAGAATAATCCGCCTGATTCTCGCCAGCGTATATCGCTTTGTCTTTGCCGAAAAATAAAGCTCTTCAAGGGTTGAAGCCGTCTTTGCAGAGGCGAGAATTCTGTTTTCAATTCCCTCGGAAATATCGGGGGAAAGAGCAATTTCCTCCGCCGTTATATTGCGCATTCTGCACAAAACGGCCGCTTCGAATTTGTTAAAAGAGACAGTATTAAACTCGCCGTATTCTTTATAGAAAGCGGGCACAAAACTGCCGAAATCTTCGCCCGAATATATCAATCTGCGTATCTCCGAGGCGCTCGCAAACGAGCCCGTTTTTTCGCCCGAATCGTGGGGAACAGTCCTCTCAAAAGCGGTCGGTTCAATGCCGCTCCCGAGCGATTTCAGCGCCGAAATATACTCGACTGCTAGGATATTGTTAGGCTCTTTTATTATGTCCGCAAGGGCCGGATTCACTTTACACAGGGCGTTTTCACGGGCCGCCGCATAGGTGATTCCGGTTGATAATTCCGCTTTTATCGATTCATCAAGCGTGTTTCCCGAGAGGATTTCCGCGGCTTTTTCAAGCATTGAAACATCGGCGCATTCGCTGCCGAAAACGAGAGAATTGACCGCACCTGACTCGTTCAGAATCCCGACCGCACCGCGCGCAAAGGTCTGCGCTCCCGAGAGCGCATATATCACGGGCAGCTGAAGGACAAGATCCGCGCCCGCCCGAAGGGCTGCATCTACGCGCTGAGAAATCTCAAAGACGGCCGGTTCGCCGCGCTGGACGAAATTGCCGCTCATCACTGCGATTATACCGTCAAAACCGCTCGCGCGCGCTTTTTCAATAAAATAAGCATGACCGTTGTGAAACGGATTGAATTCGGCGACAACGCCGCAGATTTTCATTCCCTCACCTCCCGATGAAATCATTTTTACGCTTGCAAAATACAAAATATAGGTATATAATAAAATAGTTAAGTGCAAAATTCAAGCAAAAAATAATTTTTCGGAGTGATTGACTATGAAAATTCTTGTTCTCAACTGCGGCAGCTCATCCCTTAAATATCAGCTTATCGATATGGAGGGCGAGGTCCTTCTCGCCAAGGGTATCTGCGAGCAGATAGGCGACGCAAACGCCACATTCACCCATAAGGTTCCCACCGACGAAAGCAAAAACGTCAAGGCTATGCCCTATCTTATGGCGGACCACGGTGAGGCAATCAAGCTCGTTATCGACACGCTCGTCAGCGAAGACAGAGGCGTTATCAAATCAACCGATGAAATCGGCGCGGTAGGCCACAGAGTTCTCCACGGAGCAGAGAAATTCAGCGCTTCCGTGCTCGTTACCGAGGAAGTTAAAGCGGCCATCAGAGAGTGCTTCAAATTCGGCCCTCTCCACAACCCCGCAAATCTCAAGGGTATCGAGGCCTGCGAAAAGATTATGAACGTGCCTCAGGTCGCTGTTTTTGATACCGGTTTCCATCAGACAATGCCCGATTACGTTTATCTCTATGCGCTTCCCTATGAATTCTACAAGGAAGACGGCATCCGTAAATACGGCTTCCACGGCACCAGCCACAGATATGTCAGCGGCAGATGCATCGACCTGCTCGGCGGCAAGGCTGAAGGAACAAAAATCGTTACCTGCCACCTCGGCAACGGCTCCTCAATCACCGCGGTCAAGGACGGCAAATGCCTTGATACGACTATGGGCCTGACCCCGCTCGAGGGTATCATCATGGGCACGCGCTGCGGCTCAATCGACCCCGCAATCGTTCCGACCATTATGAAAGAGCATAATCTCTCCCCCGACGAGATGGATGCCCTTATGAATAAAAAGAGCGGTATGCTCGGCATCGCCGGCACCAGCGACAACAGGGAGATTGAAAACAGAGCGAAGGAAGGCGACCCCGTCGCAATGCTCGTTGAATCAATGCTCTGCCATCAGCTTATCAAATATATCGGCGGTTACGCCGCGGCGATGGGCGGCCTCGACGCCGTTGTATTCACAGGCGGTATCGGCGAAAACAACCCGCAATACAGAACAAGAGTTGCAAAGGCAATCAGCTTCCTCGGCACAGACATCGATGAAGAAAAGAACCACATCAGAGGCGAGGAAATCGAGATTTCCGTTCCCGGCTCAAAGGTCAAGATGTTTGTTATCCCGACCAATGAAGAGCTTGTAATCGCAAGAGATACAAAGGAAATCGTCGACGCGATGTAATTCAGGCCGAGCATTTAAGCGAAAGGCAAACAGATATTATATAATGAAAAAGCCCGCAGGAAAGTTCCCTGCGGGTCTTGATTTTAACTGTTGCCGATTTCAGTGCTTTTTCATATCATCTTATTCATTCTGATACAGTCGAATGAGCCGCTTCTAACGATATCCGTGTCAATTACCTTATAGCCGAGTTTCTCATAAAACGGCACGGCGACAGTGCGGCTGTCTATACATATTTCTTTATATCCGCATTCCGCAATCCATTTTTCGGCCTCGCAGACAGCCTGTCTGCCGAGTCCCTGGCCGCGGTATTCGGGCAGAACAACCACTCTGCCGAGAGTGACGGCGCCCGCCCCGTTTTCATAAAAGCGGCAGGTCGCGACCGGGTAGCCGTCATCGAGCAGGACTATATATTTCGTCCCCTCCCGGTCATGCTCATCGAATTCCTCGCTGAGCGGTATATGATGCTGGCGGTTCATTCCCTGAATTCTCACGGAATACGCCCCCGCCCTCTGCCATTCGGCTTCGGCGCGCATCACTTCATATTCTTTCATATTTTCTCCTTCGGTTTCCTTTGACGGGCGGAATTACAGGATAATCAGAGCGAGCAGACCCATCGCGAACATTCCGCCGAGCACGGCGAGAATCAGAGTCATGACGATACCGATATTCATGAATATCATCGTGCCGGTGGCAACCTTTATGGGCATGGTAGTCTCGGCCTCTGAATTGTTCTGCCAGCGGTAGTGAACATCCGCG
>JAFZOE010000291.1 GCA_017552845.1 Clostridia bacterium | reverse complement strand
CCGAAGGAGCTTATGGATAAGCTCAACCCGGTGCGCCGCAGCGGCCTTACCTTCGCGCCCGAGGCGGGAACTCAGCGCCTCAGGGACGTCATAAATAAAAACATATACGAAAAAGATATTCTCTCAACCGTCGCGCAGGCTTTCGCGGGCGGCTGGACGGCCGTAAAACTCTATTTCATGATTGGCCTTCCGACCGAGACGGATGAGGATATCGCTGGCATAGCGAATCTCGCGCAGGCGGTGGTCGATGAATTCTATCACTGCGAGAACAAGCCGAAGGGCAAGAGCGTGAGCGTGAATATTTCGCTCGCATCGCTTGTTCCGAAACCGTTCACGCCGTTCCAGTGGGAGCCGCAGAACAAGCCCGATGTGCTTATCGAAAAGCAGGATTACCTGCTCTCGTGCATAAAAACAAGGAAAGTCCAGCTCTCAAGGCATGTGCCGTGGACGAGCTTCCTCGAGGGCGTATTCGCCAGAGGCGACAGACGGCTCGGCAAGGTCATAGAAACCGCGTGGCGCAAGGGCTGCCACTTTGATTCCTGGGAGGAGCATCTCGACCGCGAAAAATGGACCGCAAGTTTTGAGGAATGCGGCATTGACCCGTTTTTCTACACGGTGAGAGAGCGCGATTTAGAGGAAGTCCTGCCCTGGGACCACATGGATTACGGCGTTACGAAAAAATTCCTGCAGAAGGAATATCTCAAAGCGCATAAGGGCGAAACGACGCCGAGCTGCCGCGAAAAATGCTCAAACTGCGGGGCGGCAAGGCTGAACGGAGGTGTATGCAATGAATTCCGTAAGGATATGGTATAAAAAATCGGGGCTCGTCATCTACACCTCACACCTCGATATGAACCGCTGCTTTACCCGCGCGGTCAGGCGGGCGGAAATCCCGCTCTGGTATACCGAGGGCTTCAATCCGCACCCCTATCTCAATTTCCTGCTCCCGCTCCCGCTCGGCCAGAGCGGCGAAAGAGAGCCGATTGATATCAAAATCGAAGAGGATATGCCGCTTGATGAAATAAAAAGGCGGCTCAATTCCGTGCTCCCCGAAGGGCTCGAAATCGTCGATGTGACCGAGCCTGCCGACAAGGTCAATGAAATCACCGCAGCGCGCTATCTTATTGACGTTGAATTCTTATCAGAAGGCGAGGCCGAGGGTTTCGCGGCGGGCGTTGATTCCATAATAAAATCGGGCGTTCTCAACGCCGAAAAGCGCTCAAAGAGAGGCATTCAGACCGTCAATCTCTGCGGGTTTATCGTTGATTTCAATGTATCGTGCGAAGGGTGCGCAGTTCATATCGACACCTGCCTTGCGACCGGCACTCAGCGCAATCTCAACGCCTCGCTCCTCGTCGATTCCCTGCTCGGCGAATTCGGCGCAGAGAGTGAAAAACTCAGCATTTCGCGCCGCGAGATATACACCGGAAATAAAAAAATATTTGCATAAAATAAAAAAATGCTTGCATTTTATAAAATACTGTGATATATTTATACAGCATTTCCGCCGTCAATAGGTGAAAAAGCCGAAGACGGGATTTAATTTGAAGATTAAAACGGGTGTTCCTCTGGCTCGAGTGTGTATGAACATCTGAAAAAAACGGAGGTTTATTCAAATGGATGCACTCAAACTCATTTCACAGGATTCACTCAAGGAAGAAGTTCCGGCAGTAGAAATCGGCGATACCGTTAAAGTAGCGGTAAGAATCCGCGAGGGTGAAAAATCAAGAATCCAGAATTTCGAGGGAACAGTTATCGCTCGTAAAGGTTCCGGCGTTTCCGAAACCTTCACCGTCCGCCGCGTATCCTACGGCGTAGGCGTTGAAAGAGTATTCCCGATCCACTCCCCCAATGTCGAAAGCGTTCAGGTCGTAAGACACGGCCGTGTCCGCAGAAGCAAGCTCTATTATCTTCGTGATAGAGTCGGCAAGGCGGCAAAGGTCAAGGAGCAGATCAGATAACAGATTCCGGTCTTTCGCACTCAGGCGAAAAACAAACAGACGAATCAAAAAGAAGAATCCGCAGGGTGAATACCTTGCGGATTTGACTTTTAACGGAACTGTAAACAGAAAGGCGGGATTACTCGCATTTAAGCGAAAAACGCGTTCGTAGGGGCGGATATTATCCGCCCGCCCAAAGGATATGCGGAGCATAACTATCCTGCGGATTTTCTCTAGCGAAAAATTTACGGTAAATTCAAAAATAGATATAGTAAAATACAAAATATATGTTATAATAAAATGTATATTATTTTTCATGCCCGCGGGAGGTGAGACGGTGACGCGGCAGATTGATACCTATTATGTAATATTCCGCAGGGAAACAGGCGGCTTTTGTTCTGCGGTTTTTGATATAGTTGATTCGCTCAAAGGCGCGATAATAGCGGTGTTTCTGATATTCGCCCTCGCATTCAGGGCGGTCGGAGTCAGCGGAACCTCGATGGTCCCGACTCTGAGCGACGGCGACTGGCTTGCCGTTACCGCCGTCACGACCGATTACAGGCGCGGGGACATCGTGGTCGTCACCCAGCCCTGGGAGAGGGGCATTCCGATTATCAAGAGAGTCATCGGCCTCTCGGGCGACACGATTGATATAGATTTTGACAACGGCTTTGTCTATGTAAACGGCGAAAAGCTCAGCGAGCCCTATATCGCCGAGCCGACAAACCAGAGCTACGATGTGGAATTCCCGGTCACCGTTCCCGAGGGATACCTCTTCGTAATGGGCGACAACAGAAACGTCTCGCTCGACAGCCGCTCCTCGAAGGTCGGCTTTGCGGATAAGCGGTTTGTGCTCGGCAGAGCGTTTTTCAGGCTTTTCAAGGAAACAGGCGCTATAAGCAGGGAGGGTAAATGATGGACGAATACGAAGTAAACTCAACCGGAGAAACTGCTGAAAATATAACGGAAAACATTGAGGAAAATATTCAGGATACAGACACCGATGAAATGATTGAGAACGCGAGGGAAATCCTTGCGGAAGAAGAGCAGAAGCCCGAAACTCCCGAAAAGAAAACTTCGCCTCTCTCCGGATTTTTCGACATCGTGTCGATTATCGCCTCCGCCGCAATCATAGTCGCCATATCGTTCCTCTTCCTTTTCAGGACGGTCGGCGTCAGCGGCGATTCAATGTATCCGACCCTTCACGACGGCGACAGGCTCATTCTCTCGGCGTTTGTGATTCAGCCCCGCGGCGGCGACATAGTCGTCACCTGCCAGCCTTCGGCCTACAGCTATGTTGAATCAACGCTTGTCAAGAGAGTCATCGCGACCGAGGGGCAGACGGTCGATATCAATTTCGACCTGGGCGAGGTCTATGTTGACGGCGAGAAGCTCGACGAGCCCTATGTAAACGAGCTCACCCACGAAAGAGAATCCTTCACGGCGCCCGTGACCGTGCCCGAGGGCTATATATTCGTAATGGGCGACAACAGAAACAATTCGACCGACTCACGCGATTACAGAGTCGGCCTCATAAGAGAGGAATATGTCATGGGCAAGGCGCTCTTCAGAATCGCCCCGCTCGGCAAATTCAAGCTGGAAAGATATTGAAATGAATGAAAAAATGACGGTTCAGTGGTTTCCCGGCCACATGGCGAAAACCCGGCGCCTTATCAAGGAGAGCCTGCCGCTGGTCGACGCCGTCTGCGAAATAGTTGACGCGCGCCTGCCCGAGAGCAGCAGGAATCCCGAAATCGATGAGATAGTCGGTCAGAAGCCGAGGATAATCCTGCTGAATAAATGCGATCTCGCGGATGACAATGCGACAGCCGCGAGAATAAAGGACTTCGCCTCGCGCGGCATCACGGCCCTGCCCGTTGACTGCCGCAGCGGAAAAGGGCTGCAGAAATTTCAGAGCTCTGTCCGCGAGGTGCTCAAGGATAAAATTCAGGCGAATATTGACAGGGGAATGGGCGGCAAGACCCTGCGCGTAATGGTGGTCGGAATACCGAATACGGGCAAATCCTCTTTCATAAACAGGATGGCGGGCAAAAACAGGGCGAAGGTCGCCGACAAGCCCGGCGTCACGCGCGGAAACCAGTGGTTTTCAATAGGCCAGGGCATAGAGTTGCTCGACACACCGGGCGTTCTATGGCCGAAATTTGAGGATCCCGAAGTCGGTTTCAAGCTCAGTTTCATCGGCTCGGTAAAGGATGAAATCCTCGATATTCAGGAGATTGCGGTGCGCCTGCTGAAATTCATGCAGGAGAGATACCCCGGAAATCTCGCCGAAAGATACAGGATAGAAAACTTTGAAGAGCTCGAGCCCTATGAACTGCTTGAGCTTATCGCCAAAAAGCGCGGATTTCTGCTGCGCGGCGGCGAATATGATACGGAAAGATGCGCCGTGATGCTGCTCGACGAATTCAGGGAGGGCAGGCTCGGCAAAATCACACTCGATTAACGAAAGGAAGTGACTCCGTTGCGCAAAGTGCTTGCGATTTTTCTTGCGGCTGTGCTTTTCCTCGACATAATCTGCCTCGGAGTTATTTTCTTCACGAGGGATACGTCAAAGAACAGAAATAAAAACGGCGTGTTTGAGAGAGCCGTCATAATGGCGGTCGGCAACAACGTCATCACCGATAAAATCATATCCCAGGCGGCGGCCGGAAATGTCGCGGGCGGATACAGCTTTGACCCGCTCTAT
>JAFZOE010000290.1 GCA_017552845.1 Clostridia bacterium | reverse complement strand
GGCATCGGAAATATTGCTCTTGCCCGAGCCGTTGGGGCCGACAACGCCGGTGATTCCCTTGCCGAGCTTGAGAGTTATCTTATCGGGAAACGATTTGAATCCCTGCATGTCTATCGCTGTGAGTATCATTCTTGAATCTTCCTTACCTTGACCTCAAATTTTCCCGCGCCGTCGGTTTCGCAGACGGTGCAGATATATCCTTTTTCGCGAAGAAGGCCGAGATTCGCCCTCTTCTGACCTGTCATCTTTGAGCGCTGACCTGCGCCGACTTCGAGCGTGTATGCGCCCTGCGGCAGGTCTGCGAGCTCTCTGAGCGCCGCGTTCAGATAAATGCGCCCTTCACAAAGCTCCCTGAGCGCCGGATGATATGCGCCCGCGATATATTCGCCCTCGACTCCGCCGCCGGAATGAAGGCCCACGCGGATTACCTTTATGCCCGCGTTTTCAAACATCGGTATGAGCCGCGAGCAGAGCTCAACCGTTTCCTCAACGCCCTTCGGAGCGAATTCTCCGGCGTTTATCAGCTCTTCGAGCTTCGTGCCTTTGAGCACGACCGTCGGATAAATTCTTACAGTTGCGGGATGCAGGGCGATGATTTTTTCCGCCGTCTCAATGCTGTCGGCGTCGGATGAGCCGTAAAGCCCCGTCATCATCTGCAGACCGAATTCGAAACCCGATGAAGCGAGCAGTGCGCAGGCGTCCTCCACCTGCTTTGCCGTGTGGCCGCGCTCATTCATTTCAAGCACTCTGTCGTCGAGCGACTGCGCGCCGAGCTCGACCGCCGTAACGCCGTATTTCTTAAGGATTTCACAGATTTCCGCGTCGATTCCGTCGGGGCGTGTTGAAATTCTGATGCCCTTGAAAAGCCCTTTTTCAACATAGGAATAAGCCGCCTCAAGCAGGGAAATCATGTATCCGCGCTCAATCATAGTGAAACTGCCGCCGAAAAACGCGATTTCGCCGCCTGCCGCCGTCTCGCTGTCGAGTGAACCGAGAGCCGTGCGGACCGCTTCGTGAACATCCTCAACGGTCAGCTCACGCTGAAAACCCGTGATGCTCCGCTGATTGCAGAATGAGCAGGTGTGAGGGCAGCCCTTGTGAACGACGAAAAGCGCAACGTTTATATGCTTCATTTGACTATTCCCATAAGACTCAGCGCTTCCTTTGCCGCCATCTGCTCGGCGATTTTCTTGCTCTTGCCCTCGCCTCTGCCGATGACGTTGCTGTTGAGGTGAACCTCAATCACGAAGTGCCTGTCGTGAGCGGGGCCCGATTCTTCAATAAGGACATATTCGACATGCTCCTCGCGGTTTTTCTGAACCACTTCCTGAAGAGCCGTCTTGTAGTCTCCCGAATCATCGAGCTTATCGTGGCGCGCGACGAAGCGAAGGGCAATCTTCTTTGCCTCCTCGAGCCCGCCGTCAATATACACAGCGGCGAGCACCGCCTCAAAGGCATCGGCGAGCATCGAGGGCTTGTTTCTGCCGTTCATCCTCTCCTCGCCCTTGCCGAGATAGAGGGCGGAGCCGATATCGAGCTCGCGCGCGAACATGCTCAGCGCGTTTTCGCAGACACGCGCCGCCCTGTGCTTGGTTAAATCGCCCTCGGGAACATCGTAGTTATTATAGAAAAATTCAGCGGATATGAAGCCGAGAACGGCGTCTCCGAGGAATTCCAGCCGCTCGTTGCAGACCGTTCCCTTCTCATTCGCGTAGGATGAATGGGTCAGGGCCGTTTTGAGCAGTGAAACATCTTTGAATTCATATCCGAGATTTTTCTGCAGATTTTCAAGTTTATTTTCCATTTTCTCTCCTGATTTTGCGGTTATAAAGCTTCGGATATCGCGTCGGCAAGATTGCCGAGGGTCCAGTCCTCTCCGGGTTCGATTTCAAGCTCGGCGCCGATTGCCTCGCCTATGCCCGCGAGCAGTTCCTGCACCTCATACTCGTCGCTGACGATTTCCATGAGAAGGGTTTCGGGGCGGATATCGTCGCTGTCGTAACCGAATTCTTCGCAGATAAGCGCCTTCAATTCCTTAAAATCCACAAAAATGCCTCCAATTCATTATCAAAGTGATTTTGTGATTTCTTTTTCAAGCGAGGCGAGCCCTCTTTCGGCGAGAAAAGCATACCTCTCTTTCTTATCCCTTATCCTGTTTTCCGGCGGCGGGAGCAGGCCGAATGCCGCGCCCATCGGCTGGAAATTCTTTATTGATTCATCCGAAATATATCTCGCGAGAGCGCCGCATATCGTGTCGGCGGGCGGGACGAAGCTCTCCCTGCCGAGAATGCGGTGCGCGGCGTTTATGCCCGCGAGAATGCCGGACATCGCGCTCTCCATATAGCCCTCGACTCCGGTAATCTGCCCCGCGAAGAACAGATTTTCGCGCGTCCTGAACGAAAAATCGGAATTCAGCAGGCGCGGGGAATCGATGAAGGTGTTGCGGTGCATGACTCCGTAGCGGACAAACTCGGCGTTTTCAAGCGCGGGAATCATTGAGAATACGCGCTTCTGCTCGCCGAATTTAAGATTGGTCTGAAAGCCGACGAGATTATACATAGTCCCCTCGCGGTTTTCCTTGCGCAGCTGAAGATTCGCCCAGGGGCGTCTGCCCGTATGCGGATCGGTCAGCCCTGCGGGCTTCATCGGGCCGAATCTTATCGTATCCTTCCCTCTCGAGGCCATGACCTCAATCGGCATGCAGCCCTCATAGACATCCTTTCTCTTATCGAACTGATGAACGGGCGCGCTCTCTGCCGATATAAGCGCCTCATAAAACGCCTCATACTGCTCCTTATCCATCGGGCAGTTGATATAGTCATCGGGCTCGCCGCGGTCGTAGCGGGACTGCATAAATGCTTTTTCAAGATTTATGCTCTCGGCAGTGACTATCGGGGCTGCCGCATCGAAAAAGCTGAGGTTTCCGCCGCAGAGAGCGCTGATTTTTTCTCCGAGCGCCTCGCTCGCGAGCGGACCTGCGGCGATTATGACATCGCCTTCGGGAATATCCGTGATTTCCTCACGGATAACGGTTATAAGCTCATCGGAATTTATCCTTTCGGTGACGAGGGCGGAAAATTTCTCCCTGTCAACCGCGAGAGCTCCGCCCGCGGGAACGGCGGTCGCTTCGGCGCATTCAACGCAGAGCGAGCCGAGCATTTTCATCTCCGCCTTCATCATACCCGCCGCGCTCTCAAGGCGCATGGCCTTGAAAGAATTGGAGCAGACGAGCTCGCAGAGGTTTTCGCTCGAATGCGCGGGCGAGTATTTCACGGGCTTCATTTCACAGAGCTCGACCTCTATTCCGCGCTTCGCGAGCTGATGGGCCGCCTCGCATCCGGCAAAGCCGCCGCCGATTATCTTAACCTTTCTTTTTGCCATAGGTCTTTCTTTTTACCGGGTGCTTGTGATTTTCGCATTCCTCGTTGCTGCAGTAGGGTTTGCCGTTTTTCGGAGCGAGCATCGCCTTGCCGCAGACTTCGCAGGTTTCGCCCGAGGGAGCGTCCCAGCAGGCGTAGGTGCACTTGGGATAGTTGGCGCAGCCGTAGAAGACGTGGCCCTTGCCCGAGCGCTTTTCAACCAGGTCGCCGCCGCATTTCGGGCAGAGTCCCTTGCCGATAACGAAGGGCTTGATATTCTTGCAGTCGGGATAACCCGAGCAGCCGAGGAATCTGCCGAATCTGCCGTTTCTGACGGTCATCGGCTTGCCGCAGATTTCGCAGACCTCGTCGGTGACTTCATCCGAGAGATGAATCTTCTGCCCGCGCATTTCCTCCCTGGCCTTGTCGACCGCCTCTTTGAGCTCGGGATAGAATTCATCGAGCATCGCGATATAGTCGGTCTTGCCGCTGCCGACCTCGTCGAGGTCGCTCTCCATCTGCGCGGTGAATTTCGTATTGACTATCTTGGGGAATTTATCTTTGAGAAGATTGGTGATTGCGATTCCGAGCTCGGTCGGGACAAGCTGCTTCTGCCTGCGCTCAACATAATCCTTGCCCGTAATCGTGGAGATAATCGACGCATAGGTCGAAGGTCTGCCGACGCCGTTTTCCTCGAGCTCCTTGATGAGCGAGGCCTCGGTGTATCTTGCGGGCGGCTGGGTGAAATGCTGATCGGGCGTGATTTCCTTGAGCCTGAGCTTCTCATCCTGCTTGATTTCGGGCAGGGCGTTCTTGGTCAGCGCCTCCTCGGGAAGCTCATAGACTTTCGTAAAGCCCTCGAATTTTACGGTTGAACCCGAGGCGTTGAGGATGCAGAACTTATCCTTTTCGCCGGGTTTTCTCGAAATAATCTCAACCTTGGTCGTATTCATTACGCACGGCGCCATGAGGCAGGCGATGAATCTGCGCCAGATGAGAGTGTATAATTTGAACTGGTCGGGAGTCAGGTCGTCCTTGATGGAATCGGGGGTGATTGACGGGGTCGAAGGTCTGATTGCCTCGTGGCCGTCCTGCGCGTTGGCTCTCGATTTATAGTAATTCTGCTTTTCGGGAACATACTTGTCGCCGAAATTATCCCTGATGAATTTCGTGCCCTCGGCGCGCGCCTCCTCGGAGATGCGGAGAGAGTCTGTTCTCATGTAGGTGATAAGACCTATGCTGCCCAGACCGCTCAGCTCGACGCCCTCATAGAGTTCCTGCGCGGCGCGCATGGTTCTCGAAGCCTGGAAACCGAGCTTCTTTGACGCCTCCTGCTGAAGGGTGGAGGTGGTGAAGGGCGGGGCCGCCTTCTGATTCTTCGTGCCCTTCTTTACCGAGCCGATTTCGAATTCCGAACCCTCGAGGCGCTTGACATAGGCCTTCGCCTGCTTCTCGTTCGAAATTTTGACTTTTCCTTTTTCATCGGAATCGAGCGTTGCCTTGAATACCTTCTTGGACTCGGTCGCGAATTTCGCCTCGACGCTCCAGTATTCCTCGGGAACGAAGGCGCTTATCTCCTCTTCCCTGTCAACTATCAGGCGCAGGGCGACGCTCTGCACTCTGCCCGCCGAGAGACGGGGCTTGATTTTCTGCGAAACGAACGGGCTAAGGGTATAGCCGACCAGGCGGTCGAGAATTCTTCTCGCCTGCTGGGCGTTGACAAGGTCCATATCGACCTTGCGGGGATTATCCATGCCCGCCTTGATGCCGCTCTTTGTGATTTCATTGAAGGTGACTCTGTTGGGCTTGCTCAGATCGAGGCCGAGCACGCTCGCAAGATGCCACGAGATTCCCTCTCCCTCGCGGTCGGGGTCGGTCGCGAGATAGACGGCGTCGGCTTTGTGTGCCTTCTTTGTAAGCTGCTCCACAAGCGCCTCTTTCTCGGGAATTATCTCGTATTTGGGCTCGTATCTGTTCCTGACATCAACGCTGAGAGTCCTGTCGGGCAGATCCCTGACATGTCCCTTCGAGGCGACGACCTCATAGCCCTTGCCGAGATATTTTGTGATTGTCTTTGCCTTTGCAGGCGATTCTACAATTACCAGTTTCATATTTTCTCTCCTGTGAAAGGATATTTAACAAAATTCATGCGAGGATATAATTCTTTCCCTCAGTCTGCTCCGCGAAGCCGTCAAGCTCGAGTTGAGTGAGAATTCCCATCACCTTTGAGGGCGGGAGATTCGTCTCAGCGCAGATTTCGTCGGAATGAAGAGGCTCGTGCGAGAGCAGGTTATATACCTTCGCCGCGTCCGCGCCGTAATCCGCGGGCAGCGGTTTCTTTGAACCGGCTTTTTTGTCTCCCCTGCGCTTTTCGCCCTCGGGGAGTTTTCCGGAATTTCCCGATAAATCGAGGGAGCCGGGGAACATATATTCGAATGTTTTCAGTATATCTTCCGCGCAGGTGACCGCGGTCGCGCCGTCGCGGATAAGTGTATTCGCGCCTTTATATGATGAATTCAGGATGCTTCCGGGGACGGCAAAAACCTCTCTGCCCTGCTCAATCGCGGCGTTCGCGGTAATCAGCGAGCCGCTCTTTTCACCGGCTTCGACCACAAGCACGCCCTTGCTCAGCCCCGAAATTATTCTGTTTCTCACCGGAAAAGTCCTCACGCTCGCGGGGCTCAGAGGCGGATATTCGGAAATGACCGCTCCGCTCTTCGCGATTTCGCGGCGCATCGGCTCATTCTGCATCAGATACTTTGTTCCGAGGCCGCAGCCGAGCACGCAGACAGTCGTTCCTTCCGCCTCCAGCGCGCCCTCATGGGCGGCGGAGTCTATGCCGAGAGCGCCCCCGCTGACTACGACCGCTCCGCATTTCGCCATATCGGCGCTGAACTGCCTCGCTATCGCGACGCTGTCGCAGGTGGGGTTCCTCGTTCCGACCACGCCGACCGCGAGCCTGTCTTTTATGCGGGATAAATCGCCGTCGCAGTAAAGGACAAGCGGCATATCGGTAAGATTTCTTAAATCGTCGGGGAAATCCCCGTCATCGGGGGTATATATCTTCCAGCCGTTTTTAACGCAGACTTCAATATGCGTTTCGGCGTCTGATAACTTCGTATTGTCGAGGCGGTCGAGTTTTGCCTTAGTAAAAACTCCGGAAACCGCCCGCTCCGTCCTGCCCGCCTCATATATGCTCCGGGGGGATGAGAACGCGCCGAAGATTTCATCGACTCTTGCGCCCGCTCCGAGAGCTTCCGAGAGCCAGACCCAGTATTTCGCTTCGCTCATCGTTTCAGCTCCCATGCGAGAATTGCAGCCGCCGCTGAGGCGTTGAGCGATTCCGCCCTGCCCTGCATAGGTATTGTTACCCTCTCATCGCAGGCGCTTATGACCTCTTCGCTCAGGCCGTTGCCCTCGTTGCCGACGCAACAGATGATTCCGCGCGCCGTTTCTCCGCAGACGGTCCTTATATCCTTCGCCGACGAATCGGGGACCGACGCGAGGCGCAGGAAACCGGCGGCGTTTTTCAGAAATTCCGCGAGAGAGCCGCAGGTCAGTATATTCAGTCTCAGGGATGAGCCCATGGCCGCCCTGAGCGCTTTCGGATTATAAATGTCGCATCCGCCGGAGATAATCAGACCGTCCAGCCCGAGAGCCTCCGCGCTTCTGCATATCGCGCCCGTATTGGAAGGATCCTGAATATTCTCGAGCGCGAGATATCTGCCGCCCGCGGACAGGGATTCAATCGGATGCTCCCTCATCCTGCAGACGCAGAATACGCCCTGGGGCGTGCCCGTATCGGAGAGCTTGAGCGCGACCTCGGAGGAGATTTCATAGCACTCGCCGCAGACGCCTTCGACCGCCGAAACATATTCAGCGTAATCCGCAACGGCATCCGCCGTGAAGAACGCGCGCACGGTTTCAACTCCGCTCAGCGCGGCGTCGGCGCAGAGCCTCGCGCCCTCGAGCAGGAATTCCCCGCTCTCCCTGCGCTTTGAAGCCGACGCGGCAAGCGAG
>JAFZOE010000289.1 GCA_017552845.1 Clostridia bacterium | reverse complement strand
CATCACCCGTAAATGGTATGTGATCGATGCAGAGGGAAAACCCCTCGGTAAGGTTGCTGTTGAAGCTGCCAACCTTCTTCGCGGCAAAAACAAGCCCACTTTTACCCCCAACGCTGATTGCGGCGATCACGTTATCATCATCAACGCTGAGAAAGTAGTTCTCACCGGCAAGAAACTTGAGCAGAAAAAGTATTATCATCACACCGGTTATATCGGCCATCTCAAAGAGGTCAAATACGGAACTCTTATGAAGACCAAGCCCGAATTCGCCGTTACCAAGGCGGTTAAAGGCATGATTCCCGATAACACCCTCGGCCGTCAGGCACTCACCCGTCTTCGCGTGGTTAAGGGCGCAGAGCATCCCCATGCAGCCCAGAAGCCCGAGACCTGGGAATTTTAAGAAAGGGAGGCAATAAAGAATGTACGAATCCAATTATTACTACGGCACCGGCCGCAGAAAGAGCTCAGTTGCCAGAGTCCGCGTATATCCCGGCACCGGCAAGATCACTATCAACGAAAGAGACATCGACGATTATTTCGGCCTTGAAACTCTTAAGCTCATCGTTCGTCAGCCTCTCGCAATCACCGACACCGCCGAGAAATTCGACATCGTCTGCAGAGTAGCAGGCGGCGGCGTTACCGGCCAGGCAGGCGCAATCCGCCACGGCATCGCCCGTGCTCTTCTTCAGTTTGATGAAGAACTCCGTTCTCCTCTCAAGAAGGCAGGCCTCCTTGCCAGAGACCCCAGAATGAAAGAGAGAAAGAAATACGGTCTCAAAGGCGCCCGTCGTGCACCGCAGTTCAGCAAGAGATAAGAACACAAAATTTACGAAGCCCTTGTTTTTCAAGGGCTTCGTTTTTTATCTTCATGATTATCAATTGTATGTTACAGAGAAGTATTATTCGCTTTCAATTCCTGTAAACTTATATCCCGCTTTTTCGACTGTTTCTCTTGCTTTGTCTTCATCAATGGGGGATTGGGAGAGGATTACGGTCTCGCCTTTTTCATGGGATGAGACGACGTTCTCAACCCCGAACGCGGTTTTGAATGCCTCGGTGACTCTCGCCTCGCAGTGCGGGCACATCATTCCCTCGATTTTTACTGTGGTCTTAATCATTTTATCTGTCTCCTTTTCGTTTTTGAATATTGATTCGTCAAGCACAACTGCCTGCGACTTTTTATCATGTTTCGGGCTGTGAATATTTACAAAATTCAGACGCAGGGCATTGGTAACAACGCAGAAGCTCGACAAGCTCATCGCCGCGGCGCCGATCATCGGATTGAGCGTCAGCCCGAATTTTATGAAACAGCCTGCCGCGAGCGGAATGCAGATTGCATTGTAAAAGAATGCCCAGAAGAGGTTCTGACGGATTTTCCTGAGCGTTGCGCGGCTCAGCCGGATTGCCGCAGGCACATCGGCGAGATTGCTCTTCATCAGCACCGCGTCGGCCGCGTCTATTGCCACATCTGTTCCCGCGCCTATCGCTACGCCCGTGTCCGCCCTTGTCAGAGCGGGCGCGTCGTTTATTCCGTCGCCGACCATGGCGACTTTTCCGTATTTCTGAAGTTCGGAAATAATCTTTTCTTTGCCGTCAGGCAGCACCTCTGCAATCACTTCATCAACGCCCGCCTGTGTCCCTATTGCTTGTGCGGTGCGGCTGTTGTCGCCCGTCAGCATTATGACTTTCAGTCCCATATTGCGAAGCTCGGAGATTGCCTGCACTGCATCGGACTTGATTGTGTCGGCAACCGCGATAATACCCGCGAATTCGCCGCCGACTGAGAAAAACATCGGCGTTTTGCCCTGATTTGAAAGCTCTTCGGCCTTTTTGATGTATTCATCGGGAATGTCCGATTTATCCTTTATAAATCTCAGATTTCCGCCTGCGATTTCTTTACCGTCAAGCAGAGCGGTGAGCCCGTTGCCCGGCGCGGCTTCAAAGCTGTTGACTTCATATAATTCAAGGTTTTCGGCATCTGCGCGCGAGATAACCGCTTTCGCGAGCGGATGCTCGCTTTTTATTTCAAGTGAAGCGGCAAGTATTAACAATTCCGTTTCTTTTATGTTATCCGAGGGTATTATGTCTGTGATTTCCGGCGTGCCGTTTGTGACGGTCCCGGTTTTATCGAGCGCGATTATCTGAGTCTTGCCCGTATTTTCAAGTGAAGCGGCGGTTTTGAAAAGGATGCCGTTTCTCGCGCCGACACCGTTTCCGACCATAATTGCGACCGGCGTTGCCAGCCCGAGAGCACAGGGACAGCTGATAACGAGCACCGAAATTGCCCTGGCAAGAGCATAACTGAATTCCCTGCCGAGAATCAGCCATACAATCAAAGTTACAACTGCGATTCCGATTACGGCTGGGACGAAAACCCCGCTGACTTTATCCGCGGTTTTAGCTATCGGAGCCTTGGTTGCCGCCGCGTCGGAGACAGTTTTGATTATCTGCGAAAGAGTTGTATCTTCTCCTACGCGCGAGGCCTCGCATTTAATAAATCCCGATTGATTTACCGTGCCTGCGGGAACAAAATCTCCGCTTGCTTTATCGACAGGTATGCTCTCGCCCGTGAGCGCGGACTCGTTAACTGCGGTGTTTCCTTCGATTACAAAGCCGTCAACCGGAATACTCTCGCCCGGTCTTACTACAAATATATCGCCCTTCTTAACATGCTCTGCCGGCACTGTTGTTTCAACGCCGCCGCGGAGCAGAGTCGCAGTCTGCGGAGCGAGTTTCATCAGTGGTTTCAGCGCATCGGTTGTCTTTCCCTTTGATCTTGCCTCGAGGGTTTTGCCTATTGTTATAAGCGTGAGAATCATTGCCGCCGATTCAAAATAGAGCTGATGATGAAGCTCTGCGGCATTTGCAGTGGGCGCAGTCATCATAAAGAGAACAGCGCAGCTCCATATAAACGATGCTCCCGAGCCGAGCGCGACGAGCGTATCCATATTCGGCGCGCCGTGAATTGCTCCTTTGAATCCGCTTATGAAGAACTTCTGATTGATAATCATCACAACCGCGGCGAGCAGCATTTCAAGAATCGCGAGCGCAATGTGATTATTCTCAAAAAACGGTGGAACAGGAAAATGAAGCATCGAATGCCCCATTGAGAAATACATCAGCGCGAGCAGAAAAACTGCCGACGCGATAAGGCGGAGTATCAGCTTTGGCGTTTCTGTATCTTCAAGTGAATCAGCGGATTTGCCTGATTCGGTTTTCTCTTTTGATTTCAGCTCTGCGCCGTAACCCGCGTCAGTGACCGCCTTTATGATTTCGGCGGGAGACGCGCCGCCCTCAACTCCCATTGAGTTTGTCAGCAGACTCACCGAACAGGATGTTACTCCCGAAACCTGCGAGACGGCTTTTTCAACCCTCGCGGAGCAGGCGGCGCAGCTCATTCCGGTTATATTATACTGTTCCATATTACCTCATCAGCTTCTGAATCGTGGAGGTCAGTTCATCGATAACCTCGTCCTTCCCCGCACGGATATCTCTCGCAACGCAGGTGTGAATATGCGCGTTCAGAAGTTCCTTATTAAAAGCGTTTATCGCGGCGTTGACCGCGGCAGACTGCACGAGAATATCGTTGCAGTAGGTGTCGCTTTCAATCATTGCCTCAAGCCCTCTGACCTGCCCCTCTATTCTTTTAAGGCGGTTGAGAAGCTTTTTCTTCTGCACTTCATTGCGGACTGTATGCTTTTCGCAGCAGCATTTTTTCGTGTTACTCATAATATCCTCCTATACCCCTGGCGGGTATTTGTTTCATTTGCATTATATACCCCCACATGGTATTTGTCAAGGGCAAAAAATAACCCGCAATAACTGCGGGCTGTTTAGAATTATTTATTCAGGATAAACTTTACAATTATCTCAACTGCTATGAATATGAGAATCAGTCCGCCTGCGATTCCCGCCTTGTCAGCGAATTTCGCGCCGACCTTCTTGCCTATGACACATCCGGCAAAGCAGATTGCGAATGTGACCGCGGCGATAATCAGCGCCTCAACGAGCGCGGCGGTAAGCGGATAATCCGCAATGGTGAATCCTACCGAGAGCGCGTCAATCGATGTTGCTATACCCTGAACTGTCAGCCCTGCGATTCCTACTGCGGGCTTTTCATCCTCGGGCTTTCCGCGCACAGAATCAAGAATCATTTTTGAGCCGATATAAAGAAGCAGCACGCAGCCGATAAGCGGAATGAATCTTTCAACAGCAGAAAAGTATCTGACTACGGTATGCACGCAGAACCAGCCGATGAGTGGCATAGCAAACTGGAAAAATGCGAATGTGCCCGAGATTGCGCATGCCCTGCGTTTTCTCATATCCGGCTCGTTGAGACCGTTTGCTATCGAAACCGAGAAGGCGTCCATCGCGAGGCCTGCGCCGAAAAGGATGCTGTTTATAAAAAATGAAAAATTAAACATAATCAATCGGTAAGAGCGGGCAGGGGACGCGGTTCTTCACCATCATCGGCGCCCTTCTTTTTCTCTTCCTTTTTCGCCTTCCTTTCCTCGGCCTGAGCGGCTTTTTCTTCTTTTCTGGCCTTCTTTTCTTCGGCTTTTTCGATTGCCTGAGCGACCTTCTTTTCTTTCTTCTCCTTCTTATCCTCGGCCTTCTCAACCGCCTGCGCTATGTTTTCATGGCTGTTCTTGACCGAATCGAAGAATTTATTGTATCTGTCGCGCCATTTGTCCGCGTCCTCGCGCGAATACTTATTCGGCATAAACGGTTCAACTACCGTGAATTTGCCGAACCAGCCGACCAGCGTCATAAGCTGCGCCTTGAACTCGGGCATGTCGCCGAGCAGTTTGATTTTTTCTTTCAGCATGCCCGGGATTTTTGAAATCGGTATATTTCCCTCGAGCAGCATATCCAGCTCCTGCGAGGTGACAAGGCGGCGCGCAAAAATTTCGTTTATTTCATCTGCAGTAAAATAGGGCATAAGATTTTTGAGAAGCGCTATACGGCAGGCATCGAAGCCGACCTCTTTATAGAAATCTTTCTGGTATTCCCAGAGGTTCTCGGCATCGAAGAGCTTATTCTCATCCTTTTCAACAGATCTTGCGAGTACAGCCGCAGCCTTGATTGAATAGGCAATACCCGAGCCTTTTACCGCATAGGTCATAAATGCCGAATCGCCTATTGCGGCGTAGCCGTCGGATACAAGCACGGCGAGCGGCTCGCGAACGGGAATGCGTGTGAATTTTCCTCCCTTAATAAGTTCTTTTCCCATCTGCGGATTTCTCAGGCTCAGCTTGTGAAGGCGGTCCGCAACCTTTGCAAACGGAATATCCTCAAAGTCGACTATCAGCACATCCACGCAGTCCTTCTCAGTGATAATCCAGGAGAATCCCGTGTCGCTGTTTAGATAAATCTTGTATCTTTCGCCCGTATCTTCATCGCATTCAACGCGCTCAAAGAATGCTCTGTAAGCGGTGATATAATCGCAGAAGCCGATTTCATGATCGATTGCCGTATATTCGGGAAGCTGAGTTCTCAGCGGTGAGTCAATGCCGCACGAGTCAATCACAAGATCGGCATAGAAATCGCCTCTCGAGGTTTTTATACCCGCAACTCTGCCGCCGAGCATAACCGGTGCGGTGATTTCGGTTTCAAAAAGGAACTTCGCTCCTGCAACCTGTGCCAGTCCTTTAAGATAAGCAAAAAGAACCTTGCGGTCAACCGTGATATTCTTATAGTTTTCGGGCGAGGGAGCCGTAATCGGCTCGATGCTTTCATCAAGCGGATAAAAGGTTATATCATTTCCCGGCGCTATATAGCCGTTGGGGATATCTATGCCGGCGAAGTCCATTGCCGTGGCGTCAAATGAATCTTTCTGCTCATGAGCGCAGTCTTCTTCCCTGTTTCGCTCATAAACAGTTACATCGTGACCGGCGAGAGCGAGCTTCCACGCGGCAACAAGACCGCCGACGCCTGCGCCTGCGATTGCGATAGTTGACATATAATCATCTTCCTTTTATGCGGTAATGCCGCCGGATT
>JAFZOE010000288.1 GCA_017552845.1 Clostridia bacterium | reverse complement strand
GTCCTCCACCTCGGAATAATCTCAACTTTCGTAACTGACCCCGTCCAGGAGATACTATTGCTGCCGGGAGTCAATATCGGAAACTCGGTAAATCCGATTTTATCGTTACAGAGGGTTGAACCTTTATAAGCCGACATCAGTTCGGAGTCGAGTTCGATATATGACGAAATGCTGTTTATCAGATATGCCTTGCTGTTGATAGTGAGCGTTACGGAACCGCTCCCGGTAATTTTTATGTACGGCTGCGAATCATAGCTCTCGGGATTTGTAATCGTCCCCGATGAAGTCAGCGTTGTCTTGTTCTGTCCCGCAAAGGAATACATGAACGGTTTGCAGTTGAATATAAGATTCGCCTGACCGACATTATTTATCAGTTCGGATATATCGAGCTTAGAAGCAAACGCCGCCATACGGAAATACAAAGGCTGATATGAATCGGTCAATCTGAAATAACCGCTTTTACAGAGCCAGGTCTTTATTGACTTGGCTTTATTCTTTATGTCTTTACAGCCTACGGTGTATGAGACATTTATGTTTTCAAAGCGGTTCTGGTCAATTATGACATCGCCGTTTCTGCCGGGAACAGAAACAAACTCCATAGCCCTTGCCGGAGCGGAATAGATGTTCTTTTCTGAGATTATAAGTCCGTAGGCGGACGAGGTTGTATTGTCAAATGTAAAAGTCTCCATATCAGAACGCCTGCGCCTTTCTCTTCATTTGCCCGGCGAGGACGGTTGACATCTCCTCCGCCAGAGTCTTTATGTCTTCAATTGAGTTGTTGTTGAAATTCTCTATATTCAGCTGAAGGGTTATCCCACCATAAGAACCCGAAACGGGCATTGATGCGCCGGCGGATACTGTCGCCGATAAATCAAAGTCAGTAGGGATAGCCTCGGCCATATCTTCTTTGACGGTCTTCATTATCTTTTCAAAACCGACCCCGATGCCGAGGCCGAGGTTTTTACCGATTTCATTTTCAAACACCGATGAAGGTGAATGAATGCCGAGCACGGATTTCAGCGCGCCCGTAATGGCAGAACCCAGGCCGCGGAGTTTGGATATGAGCCAGCTCTGAATATTTTTAATACCGTTCCATAAACCCTCTAACAGATTCTTGCCGAACCCGGCGAATACTGTGGAGGGTGAATTTATGCCGAACATAGACTTGAAAGCGGATATCAGTTTACGGCCGAGTTCTTTTATTCTATCAACTGCTTTCATTACAGAACCGCCTATGCCGTTGGCGAGACCGTCGATTATATTATTGCCGAGCGTCTTCCAGTCAAACTCCTTAAACGCTTTTACAATGGCGAGAATAATCTGCGGCAGCATCATAATCAGTTCGGGCAGCGCCTGTATGAGTCCCTGGGCGAGAGCGATTATGAGTTCCAAGGCAACCTGAATAATCATTGGAAGGTTCTCCATAATAACGGAAACAATCATAGTGACGATTTCGATTATCTGCGGAATAAGGTCCGGGAGAGCCTGGGCGATGCCTTCAATAAGAGCGAATATGATTTTGAACGCAGTATCAATGATAAGCGGAAGGTTCGCTATAAGGGTATCGACAATTGCGAGAATGGTTTCAACAGCAACCGGCATCAGCTGGGGCAGAGCGTCAAGTATACCGGTCACCAGCGCCTCTATGATAGCGGGAGCGCTTTCAAGCACGGCCCCTGCAACTGACGAGATGAGCGAAACCACCTGGGGCACCATGCCGGTTATAGAATCAATAAGTCCGGATACGCCATTCTTGATATTCTCAGCCGCGTTTTCATTGCCGGCCATCAAATCGGAGAGACCGTCCATCACCATAGTCAGCGACGGAAGCATCTGCCCCATTATGTTATTCTTAAGCCCCGTAAAGGTGCTCTGCATTTTATTTAGCGAGTCTTTGAAAGCGGCGGATGCTTTGACAGCGGAATCGTCCATAACCATTCCGTAGTCTTCCGCTTCCTGCATAAGGCCCTCAAGTTCCTCTTCCGTAAGGTTGAAAAGAGGTATAAGGTTCTGACCGCTTTTGCCGAACATATCGTTGGCGAGGGCGGCCTTGTCAGTTTCGTCTTTAACATTCTGGAGTGATTTGACAACGGTCGAAAAGACTTCTTCACGGGATTTACCTTTGAGATCGGAAACAGAAATACCGAGCCTCTCAAAAGACTCTGTAGCGGATTTACTGCCGTTTAATGCGTCATCAAATTTATTTGTAAGGGTTTTCAGACCGTTAGTGCAGGACGCCATATCCGTCCCGCTTATCTTCATCGCATAGTCCCATTTCTGGTAAGCCTCAAATCCGAGACCGACTTTCTGCGAGTTCTTTTCTATTTCATCACCGTAGTTAGCGGTTTCGTTTGCCAGGTTCCACAGTTCCTTTCCGCAGGCAACGGCGGCCCCGGCAATCGCTGTCATGGCGGCTGCGGTCGCTTTCGCAACTTTGCCAATAGTGTCTTTGAACTTCTCAAATTTGCCCTTGGCGTATTCAGCCTTTTCACCGCTTTTATCAACTGCCTCGCCCATTTCCTTTGTTTCCTTCTCGGCGGTGTCTTCTGCGGTTGACAACTCGGCTATGGTTTTCTCGTTGTTTGCAACCTCGCGCTCCATATCGTTGAGAGCGGCGGATGCGTTGTTCAACTGAATCTGCCAGGCTTGGGTTCTCTTATCGTTTTCGCCGAAGGACTCGGCTGCGTTTGCGAGTGCGGATTTAAGAGTTTCTATTTTCTCTTTTTGCGCCTCGATTTCTTTGTTGAGAACTTTATTCTTTGAGGTAAGCGCCTCAACGGATTTATCGCTTTTATCGAACTGTGAAGATACGAGTTTCATTTCGGATCCGAGAACTTTGAAACTCTGGTTGATTTCAGAGAGAGCCTTTTTGAACTCCTTCTCACCGTCAATACCGAGTTTCAGTCCGAAATTGTCTGCCATTTGAGGTCACCTGCCTTTGTATATAAAGTATTGCATTT
>JAFZOE010000287.1 GCA_017552845.1 Clostridia bacterium | reverse complement strand
TGGTAAGTTTAACGGGGGCAACGGGGTCGTCCGCGCCTCTGCCGGGCTGAAGCCAGTCGCCGAGGCCGTAATAAATCAGGCTGTCATCCCCGCGCATTTTTGAAAGTCTGTTGAGATAGAGGAAGAGCGCATCCGAACACTCGCTTGCAGGAGTAAGGTCGCCGCGCATTCTGTAAATCTGCCAGCAGAGTTCGCTCAGAACATTATCCCAGGCGGGACCGTTGCCCCATTCAAATCCCCATCCGCCCGTCGGAACAATTCCCGGCAGACTGCCGTCGGGAAGCTGAGCTTTGCAGATATTCCTGAGCCATTCACGGTAGCTTCTCTCGGGAGTCAGAGTCAGCAGCATGTGCTCAGCAGAAACAGCGGCGTCACCGGTCCAACCGTTTTTCTCGCGATGCGGACAATCGGTCGGAAAATAATAGAAATTTGAAAGGTCACTGTTTCGCGCCATTCTTCCGAGTGAATTCATGATTTCATCGGAGCAGCTGAAGTTGCCTCTCTCGGCCAGTTTTGAACCTGCTCTCAGCATAACGAGTGTGTCTGAGTTTATCTGATCATCATCGAGTCCGAAAACTACTGCGTATCTGTAGCCGAAATAACAGAAAGAAGGAACAAATTCCTCTTCCCCGCCCTTGCAAATATAATATAAAGACTGGCCGTAACCGTCGGGATAAAACGAACCCGAATTGCGGTATGACGGCTCACCTGCAAGCGTCATCAGTTCGCAGAACTGAATAAAGATTTCCTGCCCGGGTCTGCCTTTTACTGTCAGTCTGCAGAAACCCGCGGTATTGATTCCGAAATCAAACATCACGCCCTCTTTGCCGAGTTTATTGAATTTGAACTGAGTATCAAGGCGCATATTCTCTCTGTTATTGAAATGAGAGTCGAGTCGGGCTTTCTTAATTTCAACTGCTTTGATTTCCTTTGTAATTACAACGGGATCTGTATCGCAGAACCGGAATTCGCCGCGCGGTCTGTCGGCTTTTTTCACGGGTTTCCAGCCGTCGGCGGAAAAACCGACAAGATTCCAGCCGTCAATTTCATTACGCGCGTCATAAAAGCATCCGCTTCGCAAATCATCAAAGATAATCGGCGAAGGATGGCAGATAAATGAGCCGCCGATATCGGTCTGAGTTTCATTTTCTCCGTCGGATTCCGTAAGCAGAGCTGCAAAACAGGGAGTGTTTCTGAAACGCGCAATATCAAAATCCCAGACTCTGCCGCCGGGAGCATTCTGCATACCGTTGCCGAGAATCATACCGACAGCGTTGTAATCTCCGTCGTAGAGCAAGGGAGTAATATCATATTTATCGAAATAAACTAAATCATCCGGGTTCGAAATATAGGGAGCGAGCAGACCTTTGGTTATGTCGCTGCCGTTTATGAAAAGCATGTAAAATCCGAGTCCCGAGACGGTGAGATAATATCTTTTGCCTTTTTCAGCCCTGAATTCGGTTCTGAGATAAGGAGCGGGAACATGCTTTTCGTAAGTGTTGAATTCATCAGTCGCCTTGTAAAAAACGGCTTCGATTGACATGTTAATCACCTCTAAATAATTCTATCAAAAAGCAATGAATTTAGCAAGAAAAATATTGAAAACAGCAACGCTCTGTGATAGTATTAAACAGGCGATAAAATATATAATGAAACGCCTAAAAGGAGAGAAAATATGGATATACCGAGAAAAGAGCATCCGAATCCCCAATCGAAAAGAGAAAACTGGCTGAATCTCAACGGCGAATGGGATTTTGAATTTGATTTCGGCAATTCGCTCGGCCAGGCGGATATACTCACCCGCGAAAACTGGAGCAAAAAGATAACCGTTCCCTTCTGCCCAGAAAGCGAGTTATCGGGCATAGGATATAAAGATTTCATCCCCGCCGTCTGGTATAGAAAAAGCTTCACTCTTGACGCAGATAAACTCGGCGGCAGAGTATTCATAAACTTCGGCGCTGTCGACTATTTCACGACAGTCTGGGTAAACGGCGAGAAAGCCGGCACCCACAAGGGCGGCTATATTTCTTTCAGAATCGAAATCACCGATTTTGTCAGAGAGGGCGAAAACACGGTTATTGTCAATGCAGTTGACGATGTCCGCTCCCCTCTCCAGCCAAACGGCAAGCAGTCCCGCCTGCTTTACTCTCACGGCTGTGACTACACAAGAACAACCGGCATCTGGCAGACAGTCTGGCTTGAATTCACGCCGAAAAACTACATTAAGCAATTCCGCCTGACTCCCGACGCGGAAAACGGCTCGGTTATCATTTCGGCAGAGCTCTCGGGCAAAGGCGAATTTACAGCTGAAGCTTTTTATGACGGAAAACCAGTCGGAAGTTTTACCAAGAAATCAGAAAGCTATGTGAACGGTGAAATCTCACTCTCCGAAAAGCAGCTCTGGGAGACGGGCAAAGGCAGATTATACGACCTTAATCTGAAATTCGGCGATGATGAAATCAAATCATATTTCGGCCTCAGAGACCTTGCGATTGACGGCTATAAGTTCCTCATCAACGGCAAAAGTGTTTTCCAGCGCCTTGTCCTAGATCAGGGATTTTACCCCGACGGCATATATACCGCTCCGTCGGATGATGCGCTGCTCGGCGACATTAAAATGTCAATGGCGGCAGGTTTCAACGGTGCGCGTCTTCATCAGAAGATATTTGAGCCGAGATTCCTCTACCACTGCGACAAAGAGGGATATATTGTCTGGGGAGAATATCCGAACTGGGGTCTCGATTACAGCAATCCGGCGGCGACCGACGCGATGCTGAACGAGTGGTGCGCCGAGATTGAGAGAGACTACAGCCATCCGTCAATAGTAGGCTGGTGTCCGTTCAACGAAACCTGGAATTATGAAGGCAGAGAGCAGAGAAACGAACTGCTTGAAACAGTTTATCTGACAACAAAGGCACTCGACAAGACCCGCCCCTGCATTGATACGAGCGGCAATTATCATGTGATTACCGATATCTGGGATACTCACAACTATGAGCAGGACGCTGAGGTTTTCAAAAAGACATACGATGAATTTGCCGAAGGCGGAAAGCT
>JAFZOE010000286.1 GCA_017552845.1 Clostridia bacterium | reverse complement strand
CCTGCATTCGCGGGGTATCTGCCGGTAAGCAGCGCCGCTCTTGACGGCGAGCAGACAGGCGAGGCGGAATACATTGACGTAAAGCGGATACCTTCGTTTGCGAGAGAGTCAAGGTGGGGAGTCCTGAAATCTTCGGCTCCCATACAGCTCAGATCGCCGTAACCCTGATCGTCTGTCATGATGATAATCACATTCGGTTTTTTCATTTTTATTTCTCCCGGTTAAATAATAGATTTGACAATGTTTAATAATCAGAGAGATTGAATCTCTCCGCCTGTTACGGCAAGGCGTTGCAGACAGCAAAGCGGGCTTTATATAAAGCAGCTCATTTCAGGCTCCCTGATATATCTGACAATCTTTCATAAGCGTATTCAAAGAAATTATAATATGCTTTGCAGTATCTGTTTCGGGTTAAACCGTTTATCCTGTCCGCCCTGCATCCGCCGCGGCAGAGGAAATGATATCTGCAGTCCGCGCAGGAGGAATGGATTATTCTTGATTTCTCAATAAAAGAGCGGTGTTTTTCGCCCAAATCGAATGGCCTTTCATCCGATAAACTTCCGAGTCTGTATTCATCTCTGCAGAAAAAATCGCAGGGATAGATATCGCCGTTTGATTCAACCACGAAGTAACTCCCGCAGATGCCGCACATCGCGCAGTTTTCGGGCGGATTACCGAGCAGAATGCCTATGTAGTTATCTATATGGCGAACGGAAACGTATTCGGAGCGCATATAGTCTTCGTGCCATAAATCAAATGATTTTTTCAGAAAGTATTCATAAGATGCGGGGGAAAGCGAAACGCCGTTTTCTTCGCCGACGCAGGGGATAAACTGAATATATGAAAAACCGCATTCTCTGAAAAACGCGTAAGTCTTTTCGATATCGCGGGCGTTTTCGTCATCAACAACCGAGAGTATGTTGAAATCGACATTGTGTCTGCGGAGAATTTCAATGGAATTCATGACTCTGTCAAAGACGCCCTCGCCGCCGCTGTCAACGCGGTATCTGTCATTGGTTTCTCTCTTCCCGTCGAGAGACACGCCGAGCAGGAACTTGTTCTCCGCGAAAAACGCAGCGTAACCGTCATCAATCAGCAGGCCGTTTGTCTGAAGCGCATAGCTTACATTCGCGCGGATACTGTTTCCGACGGCCCGCGTAAAGTATCTGTAAAAATCAAGACCTGCGAGTAGCGGCTCGCCGCCCTGAAACATAATTGTCAGAGCGGAAGGGCGGAATTCCGAAATCCTGCGTATAAGCAGATCAACCGTCCCGGTGCTCATTATTCTGTTTTCCCTGCCCTCGCTCGCGGATCTGTAAAAGCAGTATCTGCAGTTAATATTGCAGAGCCCGGCGGCAGGCTTTATAAGCAGAGTCAGAGGTCTCATTGTTTCAACTCCGTGCTGTTTCGGGTTAGCAGACAAAATGTAATGACATTGGGTTCAACAGTACAAGGATAACTATCCGATATTCTCTGCGAGAGGGAATATATCTGCCGACACATCTACGTAAACTTGAATCGGCTTAGGTTATGAATTGCTTCGTAAAAATTCAACCTTATTTCGTAATGTCAATTTTTTTTGCGCCCTCTCGTATATAAAGGATACCGCTGATTACTGCAAACAGAGCAGTGATTCCCAAAAGAATATTACAGCAAATCACAAATTTTTCATTGTTGTTTACAGGCTCACTGTGAAAAGCAAGAGCCGCGATAATTGCCGTGGAGAAAATCATCTGGCTTGCTGTTTTGATTTTTCCGGGCAAACTTGCAGCTATAACTATACCTTGAGATGATGCGACAAGACGCATTGAGGTTACCAAAAACTCCCTGGTGAGGATAATCATGGGAATCCAGATATTGCATATGTTAAGCTCCATAAAAGCAAGCAGCGCGGCAGTTGTCAGCATCTTATCCGCAAGCGGGTCGCAAAGCTTGCCGAATACGGTAATCTGATTTGTTTCTCTGGCTATTTTTCCGTCCAGATAATCTGTGACAGAGGCTGCAAGAAAGATTATTGCGGCCGCCAAGAAATGATAAGGAAATTTCAGAATCATGGCACCCAAAAATACAGGAACCAGTACTATACGTAATACAGTGAGTTTATTAGGCAAATTCATATGAGATTATCCTCCGAAATCCGATTTTTCTGTTTTCCCGTCATCAATACCACCGTCTCAACATGCCCCGTGCGCGGGAATAAATCGGCGGGTGTTGCCTTAACTGCCTTATATCCCAGTTCGTCAAAGAGTCTGCAGTCCCTCGCGAGCGTCGCAGGATCGCAGGAGACATAGACTATTCTTTGCGGATTCATTGATGCGGCTGTATTGATAAGCTCGGGAGAACAGCCCTTCCTCGGCGGATCGAGGATAATAATATCCGGGCGGACTCCTTCATCCGTCAGCATTTTCGCCGCTTCGGCCGCATCGGCGCAGATAAAGCGGGCGTTGTCAATTCCGTTTTCGGCGGCATTGATTTTCGCGTCTTCAATCGCCTGAGGGACTATCTCAACCCCGATGAGCTTTTTGACCTTATCCGCCATGGTTAGACCTATTGTGCCCGTTCCGCAGTAGAGGTCAAGAAGTGTTTCGGCTCCGGTCAGCCCCGCGTATTCCGCCGCTTTATGATAGAGCTTCTCTGCCTGGTCTCTGTTGACCTGATAGAAGGAGAGGGGAGAGAGGCGGAATTTCAGGCCGCAGAGCGTATCGGTGATATAATCGGCGCCGTAAAGCGTTCTGCAGTTTCTGCCGAGAATTACATTGGTCTTATCCTTGTTTGAATTGATGACAATGCTCTTTATTCCTTCGAAGGAGGCGGTCAGCATATTGACAAGCTCATCTTCGCCCGGCAGGGAGTCGCCGTTTATAACCGGGCAGACCATGATTTCGCCGCTTGCAGTTCCTTTTCTGATATAGATATGCCTGATAAGGCCCGTGTGGCTTTCCTCGTCATAAGAGGAAACATTGTATTTCTTGATATACTGCGTGAATACGCCGAGAATTCCTTCGAATTCCGCGGGCTGAAGCAGGCAACCGGGGCAGTTTATGACTCTGTGTGAATGATTGGCATAGAAGCCGATTGCAATATCGTCGCTGTCAATTCTTACGGGGAACTGCGCCTTGTTGCGGTATCCGTAGATCTTATCCGCTTTCATAACAGGCTCGAATTCGGGATTCAGGCCTCCGATTCTTTTGAAGCATTCCTTTACATGATTCTCTTTTATCCGCGCCTCCGCCTCATAGCTTATCTGGCCGAATGAACAGCCGCCGCATTTCATATTGACGGGGCAGGGGCATTCGATTCTGTCGGGCGAGGGGGTGAGAATTTCCTCGATTTTAGCGAAAGCGCAGTTTTTCTTCACCTTGAGAATATGCGCTTTGATTACATCGCCCTTTGCGGCCGAAGGCACAAAAACCGCAAGCCCGTCATGGCGGCCTATGCCGCTGCCGTCGAGCCCGCAGTTGTCGATTTCGAGATCTATTATATCGTTCTTTTTAATCTGCATTATCTTGTCCACGCCACGTATTCGGCGGTAATTACAAGCATTATGATTATCGCGATTATCATCGGAACATTCACGAGGAAGGCGGCGGTCTTGTCTCCGCCCTTGAGAACGGTGTTTGCCTTCGGCAGACGGCTGCCTCTCATCTTATAGATGAAAAGAAGCGTTCCGACTATGCCCGCGCCTATCAGCGCCGCCTGGGAGCCGTTGAGAATTATATACTGAAGCTTTTCGCTCGCTACATCCGCCGTTATGAATTCCTCAAATACCGAATAGGAGTTATTCAGGCAGTGGACGATAATCGAGGGCCAGAGAGAGCCGGTTACACAGCAGATATATCCGAGCCCGAGGCCCGCGATAAACGCGAAAGGCGCCTGCACGAGGTTGCCGTGAAGAATCGCGAAGAGCAGGGACGAGGCGAAAATCGCGAATATATCGCCGTATCTGCGAAGCGGCTGCATTATGCATCCCCTGATTGAAAGCTCCTCGGTCAGCGGCGGAATGATTCCGATAGCGACAACATAGAGAATTCTGCCCGTCAGCGTTGAGGGAGTGTTGAAATCGGGGGAGGTGAGCGAGAAGCCGATTTTATCCATTCCCGAGATGAAAAGCATTGTCAGCAGGTTTCCGATAAGGCAAACGAGCAGCCCCATCGGGACGGCGGGGACCGCAATCTCAGCACTCTTCGGAGCGTCAAAGCAGAATATCTCGGTGCCCGTTCTTTTTTTGAGATAAAGGCCGCCGATGATAAACGGAACCATCATCGTGCAGACCGATG